>JBDKTF010000538.1:0-30829 GCA_039680295.1 Anaerolineaceae bacterium | reverse complement strand
AACCGGGCGGTGTGTGATAAAATCTTTGCCGCTCAAATGGTGGGTGTAGCTCAATGGCAGAGCATCGCACTGTGGATGCGAGGGTTGTGGGTTCGACCCCCATCACCCACCCCAACCCAAAGACGTCCGAAAGGGCGTCTTTTTGTTACATGCGGAGTATTATATGCGGGGGTTGCCTCCGTGGGGTGTCATGATGGGTTTGATCCCTATCATCCACACCAATGAAAAGACGTCCGAAAGGGCGTCTTTTGTTATGTGCAAACCTCACGGCAGTCCCTATCGAAATTTGTCAGTCAAAATAGAACAATTCTTCAAATTTCTTATCCAGCGCGATGCAAAGGACCAAAGCAAGCTTGGCTGTGGGGTTGAATTGTCCGGTTTCAATGGAACTGATGGTGTTGCGGGATACGCCGACCAACTCTGCAAGCTGCGTTTGGGATAGATTTTTCTCACCACGCACTTCTTTCAAATGGTTTTTTAAAACCAGTTTATCATCCATCCGCTCACCTTACAGAATCGTTGAAGCTGCAAACAGATTGCATATATGCGCAGCAGAAAAGCCCAATACCGCAATCGTATAGATTACCGCGACCACGATCTCATGCTTGCGTTTCATGCGGATAGATTTAAAAATGAAACCAGTCGCAGTAACAGAAAAAACGATGGCATACAGCCCGTAATTCATTCCTTCTCCAAGCAAAATTTGTATCACAAAAAAGATGGTAGCTAATATCACGGCAACAACTGCACCAATGTTGCCAGCATCACGCATTACCTCCTTTTCAAACACATCCTGATTTTTGTTTTCTTCTCTGCTTTTTTCTAAAATCTCTTCTTTTTTCATCGCATAACACCTCTGACAAGTTTTATTGGCATTATTATAGTTCTGCCAAGTGAACTTGTCAAGAGGCTTTAAAAAGTTTTATTTGCTGAAATGGCAGCCGATGTTCAGTAATTCCGCATTACTGTCTTAATGGAAACCGCCGAAAGGGCGTGTATTTATTTAAATAAAAAGGACCAGATTGATTCTGATCCCTTCTGACAGCTTAACCCTGATTAGAATTTACGTTCAACGATGTACTCGGCAATGCTTTCCAATGCGCGGCGGTCATCGTTGTCAGGAAGATTGCCCTACTGTTCCAACGCAATCTGTACATGTTGGGTGGCTTCTTCATATGCTCGATGAATGGCATCGCTTTGACGGATCGATTGGATCAGGTCGTTGACCCGGGCTTTCATGATTTCACAATTTCCGTCCAGAACAGCGCGAACCGAAGGATCATTGGGATTTCTCTCAAAATAGTACAACGCGGGCAATGTGATCAGCCCCTGGCGTAAATCCTCGCCCACGGGTTTCCCAAAAGTTTTCTGATCTGCCGTGAAATCCAAAATGTCATCAATGATCTGAAATGCGATGCCAATTTCATAACCATAACGGCGCATCTGTTCACGGGCGATATCATCCGCTGCAGAAATCATCGCGGCAGTGGTGGTGGAAGTCTCAAAAAGCGAAGCGGTTTTGGCATAAATACGCTGGTAGTAGTCTTCGCGGCTGGGGTTGCACCGGCTGGAAAAAAGCTGCGTGATTTCTCCATTCACGATGATGCCAAGTGTATTGGCAAATACCCGAATCACTTTTGGCGCATTCGTCTCGGCAGCCAGGATGGCTGCGCGGGCAAAAAGAAAGTCTCCGGTGAGAACCGTGGCGGCTGGAGACCACTGCGAATTCAACGTGGGGGTACCACGCCGCAGCAGCGCTCCATCAATCAGGTCATCGTGTACCAGGGTTGCGGTGTGCAGCATTTCAATGGCGGCTGCCAGCGTTATCAGACGATCAATATCTCCACCCAGCAATCTGCCGACGAGGATGGTGATGGATGGGCGGATGCGTTTTCCGCCCGAATCCAGCAAGAGATTAAGCGCAGATTGCAGGTCGGGATGATGGTTTTCCGCCTGTTTGCGCATCAAGGTTTCTACCTGTGCGATTTCTGCCACTACGGGTAAATTCAGAGTCGATGTCGTCAATTTCTATCTCCCCAAACGAAAAGCCGGTCTGCGTTGGATGAGGTAATTTCCGCCACCGAAGCCGCCGTGCAATTCTTAAGGTCTGCAATTTTTTGTATCACTTGCTCTACCCGGGCAGGTTCATTCCGCTGCCCGCGGAAAGGGTGCGGCGAAAGATAAGGCGCATCCGTTTCGATGAGCAGATTTTCCAACGGTAAAGCACGCACAATCTCCTGCCGTTCCTGGGAATTCCGATAGGTTATCGGACCGCCAATACCCAGGTAGAAACCCATTTCAACTGCCATTTGCGCCTGGTCCAACGAACCATCAAAGGAATGCAGCACGCCAGGTCGATTTGCCAGGGGCGAACCCGCCGCAGAAAGGCGTTGTGTCCAGATTTTCAAACGTTCCAGTGCTGGCTGCATGGCTTGGCGAATGTGAATGATCACCGGTAAAGCCATTTTCGCAGCCAGATCCAACTGGAGGTCCAGTATTTTGTACTGAATCTCAGCCGGGCAATAGTCTCGATAGAAATCCAGACCGATTTCGCCAATGGCTACCACTTTAGGCTGTTCTGCCAGCCCGTGCAGTTCCGCCAGCGTATCTTCATCCCATATCATCCCATCATTGGGATGAACACCCACGGCAGCGTAGATTTCCTGCCATCGGGTTGCCAGTTCAATCGCTGCCGCGCTCGAGTTGAGATCCGTTCCGGGGTTGAGAATGCGGGTGATCCCCACATTTCGCGCCCGTCCGATCACGTCTTCGAAATCCGCTTCAAATTCCTTGACGTCCAGATGGCAATGTGTATCCGTCAGGCTGGACAATTACTTCAACCCTGCGATGCGTAAACCATCGTCCAGAATCGCTTGAACCTGATCCTTTTTTGTCGTTTCACAATAGACGCGCATGATCGGTTCGGTTCCTGAGAAGCGGATCAATAACCAGCCGCCGTCATCCAGCAGGAATTTAAAGCCGTCTGTGTTGTTCAATCCCAGCACTTTGAATCCGCCGATGGTTTGAGGTTTGGCAGAAAGGATTGCCTTCTCACGGGCTGCACGATCCCCAGAGAAACGGGTGTCCACCCGATCATAATAATGAGGACCGACCTTCTCGAAGAGCAGCTGCAACAATTCAGAAGGTTTGCGTTTGAGCCTGACCATCATATCCAGGAAGTACAACCCCGCCAGAATTCCATCCCGTTCGGGAACGTTGCCGCGGAAAGCATAACCGCCAGATTCTTCACCACCGATCATGGCATCGGTCTCGAGCATCTTGGGTGCGATGTATTTGAAACCTACACCGGTTTCATAAACCGGCACGTTGTACATCTTGCCTAATTGTTCCAGCATGCTGGTGGTGGACAGGGTCTTTACAATGGGTCCGCGATCACCACGGACTTCCAGCAGGTAATATGCCAGCAGGGCATACACCTGTAGTTGATTGACAAAGACGCCGTTTTCGTCACCCACGCCAACGCGGTCAGCATCACCGTCTGTGATCAGCAGCACGTCTGCGCCGCGGTCAACAGTAGTTTGCAGACCTACATTGATGTTCGGCGGAATGGGTTCGGGGCGTTTCATCTCGGGGTAGATCGGATTGCGGAATTATGGATTTCATATACGGTGGTTTTCCCGCCTTCCAACAACCGGGTGAACCAACCAGCGCCGTTACCCCACATGCAATCGGCGACCACATTCAATCCGGCATCTTTGATGGGTTGCAGGTCGATCAGTTTTTGAATGTGGGCGATGTATGCAGGAGCGGGATCGAAATACACCACCATTCCCGTCTTGACAGCTTCATCAATCGTCATGCGGCGAACTTTTTCCACCTCATCGGGAATCAGGGCTTCAATATCTTTCAGCCCTTGCGGGTCAATGGCGCCGCCATTTTCATCACGTACTTTGAATCCGTTATCCGTGGGAGGGTTGTGCGAAGCCGTGATATTGATCGCGCCTTTGGCTTTTCGATTGACCACCGAAAAGGCGATTACGGGGGTGGGGGTGGCGCCGTCAGTCAGATGAACGTGAAAACCATTGCCTGCCAGCACTTCGGCTGCTGCTGCGGCAAAATGTTCTGAATCGAAGCGTTTGTCATGACCAATAACGATCCATTCGCCTGTATAGCCTTTTTTTGCCATGTAAGATGCAAAACCCTGGGCACAGCGGCGAACATTATCAAATGTGTAATCTTCCGCGATTACGCCGCGCCAGCCGTCTGTGCCAAATTTAATCGAATGAGACATGAAGCCTCCAGAATGTGAGAATATAAATGTTCGTTTATTATATCAAGCCTTGGATATTGGCGAAAGGTCATTCTGCCTCAGAACGTGTGCTATACTCTATCCACTCTTGTCCGATTTGAAACGACGCGCTATGAATCTCACAAAACCTGTTTATTTTGATTATGCTGCCACGACCCCGGTGGATGAACGCGTACTGGCGGCGATGATGCCTTATTTCCGTGAAGATTTTGGTAATCCATCCTCGATTCATCGTTATGGGCAAGCCGCGGAAGCAGCGGTGGATGATGCAAGGCGGAATCTGGCGCAGTGCTTAAACTGCCGACCGGATGAGATTATTTTTACTGCCAATGGAACCGAAAGCGATAATCTGGCACTGCGCGGAGCAGCCATGTCAGCTCGACTCAAGCGCGGCGCCAACCATATTCTCATCTCGCCCGTAGAACACCACGCTGTATCCGTCACAGCGCGTCAGCTTGCGGACGCATATGGCTTTGAGGTGGAAATGCTGCCCGTGGATCCATTTGGGCGGGTGGATCCAGAGAAGCTCGCAAGTCGATTGCGCGAAGACACGGCTGTGGTATCGGTGATTTATGCGAATAATGAAATTGGCACAGTCAACCCGATTGCAGAACTGGCTGCGGTATGCCGTGAAAAGCAGGTGCCCTTTCATACAGACGCTGTTCAGGCGGCTGGATATCTCTCTTTGAATACGGAAAGACTGCCTGTGAATTTGATGTCCATTGGGGCGCATAAGTTTTATGGACCCAAGGGAGTTGGCGCGCTTTTTGTCCGTCACGGCACAACTTTACTGCCGACCCAGACCGGCGGAAAACAGGAAAATGGTTTGCGGGCAGGGACGCAAAACGTTCCCTATCTGGTTGGTATGGCAGAAGCGTTATGCCTGGCACAGTCGGAGCAGTCGACCCGTACTGAGAAGGTGCGCATCTTACGCGACCGTCTGGTCGGGCGTGTGCTTGAAGAAATCCCAGGAACGTTTCTTACCGGTCATCCTGAGCAGCGGTTACCCAATCATGCCAGTTTTGTGTTTGACGGTGTCGATGGGAATACGCTGTTGATGATGCTGGATGGAGCAGGATTTGCCTGTTCGTCGGGATCGGCATGTAAAACCGGTTCGCCTGAGCCTTCAGATGTGCTGCTGGCACTGGGCTTATCCGCGCAACTGGCGCTTGGATCGCTGCGGGTGACGCTGGGTAAAGATTCCACCCCGGATGAGGTGGAGAGATTTGCTGACGTATTGCCCGATCTGGTGGCGAAGGTACGTATTTTGGCGGGAAATCGGAATGGCTGATACCGGTCGAAAGGTCGTCATCGCCATGAGCGGTGGTGTGGATAGTTCGGTTGCAGCGGCGCTGTTGGTTCAGCAAGGATATGATGTGACCGGCATGATGCTCCGTTTGTGGAGCGAAGAAGGCACCGCGGGTGACAACCGCTGCTGTACACCTGATGCCATGGCACAGGCGAGGCGTATCGCCGCGCTGATCGGTATTCCCTTCTATGCGCTGGATGCGCGCGATCTGTTCCGGCATGAAGTTGTAGACCCTTTCATTCAGGAGTATGTGCGTGGGGTGACGCCCAATCCCTGCCTGTTGTGCAACTGCAAGGTACGGTGGGGCTTTTTATTGGATCATGCAAGGGCAATGGGCGCCGATTATCTGGCAACCGGTCATTATGCGCGGATCCGCCGCACAACGGAAGGCTCCGTAGAGCTGCTTAAAGGGCTGGACGAACGCAAAGATCAATCTTACGTGCTCTCTGTGTTGAATCAGAATCAGCTTCGGCACACTCTTTACCCATTGGGTGAAATGACCAAACCCGAAGTGCGGCAGCTTGCGCGCGATTTTAATCTGCCGGTGGCTGAGCGCCCTGAAAGTCAGGATCTTTGTTTCCTCGCAGATGGTGATTATCGGCGTTTTTTGCGCGATCAGGCTCCCGGGCAGGTCGTGCCCGGACCCATTGTCAACGCGCAGGGAATTGTGCTGGGCGAACATCAAGGGCTGGCAAATTATACAATTGGTCAGCGCAAGGGGTTGGGTGTACCTTCTCTGACGCCGCTTTATGTGATTGGTAAGGACCTTGCAACCAATACACTGCGGGTTGGCGCAGTCACCGATCTGGGCGGCAGGTTTTTGACCGCAAATCAGATGAATTGGGTGAGCGGTCAGACCCCGGATGTATCGCTGCGCGTGACGGTGAAGATCCGCTACAAAGCGGTGGAATTACCGGCATGGGTTCATCTGATGGATGGAGACCGTGCACGTGTGGAATTGGATACACCGGCGCGGGATATTACCCCCGGACAACGTGCGGTTTTTTATCAGGGTGATGTCTGCCTGGGCGGCGGAACGATCGAATAAGACATCCGTAGAGGGAGAGATCAATGAATTTTACAGCCTGGGTATTTGGTGCAGTGCTTGCCACATTCGTGGGTGGATTATTCCATATGTGGCGGGGGGGCAGCCTGATCCGCCTGCTTTTTTATCTGTTCCTGAGCTGGATTGGTTTTATCGCCGGACAACTTTTGGCGAATGCGCTGAATTGGACGTTCTTAAGTCTGGGCTCGCTGCACGCAGGTATGGGGGTGCTGGGAAGTTTATTGTTCCTGGGGGTGGGATACTGGTTGAGTCTGGTTCAGATTCAACAAAAATGAACCCTGTTGTTTAATAAAAAAAACGTCCCGGCGATACCATCCGGGACGTTTTTGATATTCACAAGGAATAATAATTAGAGAAGGGTGACCTGGGCAGCCTGCAAACCTTTGGGACCTTTTTCAATCGTGAATTCCACTTTCTGACCTTCGGTGAGATTGCGGAAACCATCAGCCTGAATAGCGGAATAGTGGACAAAGACATCCGGACCACCGGGGCGCTGAATGAATCCGTAGCCCTTGCTGGTATTGAACCATTTAACCGTGCCAGTAACGCGTTCGTTCATTTCTTTTTGACTCCTGAATGTAGAAAGAAGAGAGATTTAATGGATGGCATCGATGTGATCCTGCAAGGTCCGTGCAACACTGCCCAGAGAGACAACCAAAAATAGGTCTTAACCTGGTATCCTGGTTTGACCTTTTCGTTGTTTATATGGAGAACACTCGTGCCATACGCCTGAAGCGTATTTTAATCTGGCTTTCAATTTTTTGTCAAGACCTTAATTATTGAATTTTTCTCCAGATATGGATTATTCAACCATACATCGTCCATTTTTACCGGAAATCCGTCAAACCGGGTAAAATACAAACAATCTGAACGGATTGGAGCATACCCTTGACCTGGAATCTTCATGGAACAAACGCGCAGGCAGGCGATCTGGCGGAGTTGGTCGGACTTCGCCATAAGCATTTTATTATTACCCTTAAACCCGGAGCAGTGTTTGAATCTCACCGGGGAATACTAAAACATGACGATCTGATCGGAAAGCCCTGGGGTAGCCAGGTGTTCAGCCACATGGGCAGCCCGTTTTTCCTGCTGCAGCCCTCATTGGGTGATGTGCTGCGCAGTACACCGCGGAATACGCAGATTCTCTATCCCAAGGACATTGGATACCTTCTATTGCGTCTCGGGGTTGGTCCGGGACAGCATGTGTTGGAAGCAGGTACAGGCTCTGGCGCCATGACGACAGCGCTGGCGTTTTCTGTGGGAACAGAAGGGCGTGTCACTTCGTATGAGCAGCGACCAGAATTTCAGAAACTGGCGATGACCAATCTCGAACGATTGGGATTGGCTGATCGGGTGACATTTAAATTGAAGAACATTGGAGATGGATTTGATGAGACCAATGTGGATGCGCTTTTTCTGGATGTTCCCAATCCATACGATTACACCGCGCAGGTGCGTGCTGCGTTGAAGCCGGGTGGTTTTTTCGGGAGCATTCTTCCAACGACCAATCAGGTCATACTGCTGCTGCACGCGTTACGGCGTGAACAATTCGCTTTTATCGATGTGGTGGAAGTGTTGTTGCGGTATTACAAGGCGGAACCAGAACGATTCCGCCCGGCAGACCGCATGGTGGCGCATACGGGTTTTCTCATCTTTGGGCGCCCGGTGATTCTGGCGGATTCTCCAGAATCCGAAGCACTTTATGAAGAAGGCGGTTTGGACCCGGATGATACAGGACGGTGAAATGGGATATCAGATCGATAGGTTGGATGACCTCTCAGAAGAGCAAATCCGCGATCGACTGCGGAGTCTGGAACCTGATCCTCTGGTTCTGGAGATGGAGGGAGAATCCTATCGACCGGCAGCCGTTCTGATGCCGCTTCTCCGTCAGGAGGGCGAATGGCAGTTGTTATTCATTCGCCGTACTGAGACCGTTCAAGACCACAAAGGACAGGTGGCTTTTCCGGGTGGAAGCTGGGAAGCAACCGATGCCTCGTTGGAGATGACCGCACTGCGTGAGACGCATGAAGAGATCGGGGCGCCCATTCCAGAAATTCGGATTCTGGGCAGCCTGGGAAAAATGAAATTGATCACGCACTTTCAAATTGACGCTTATGTGGGTACGATTCCCGCGCAATTGGCGTTGAAAGCCGAACCGGCGGAAGTCTCGCGGATATTTACCATCCCTCTGCGCTGGCTGGCGAATCCCGCAAATCGCGAAGTGCGGGACCACTATCATCAGAAATGGCATAAGGTCATTTACTACCAGCCTTATGACGGTGAAGTACTGTGGGGCGCCAGCGCCGCATTGACCGTACGCCTGATCGATGCCCTGCTGCAATAAATATAAATCTGGTTAAACGAAAGCACCGCAGATTGTAATCTGCGGTGCTTGATCGTCATTCGGATCGAAGAAAAACCAATTACTTGGTTTGTGCCTCTTCTTCTTCCTTCTTGCCTTTTTCGATCACTTCGGGTTCGGCGGCAGCGGCTGCTTCGACCTCTGCTTCTTCCTTCGCGGCAGTGATCACAACGACCACCTCAGCACCATCGGTGAGCACCTGAACTTTATCAGAAAAGACAATATCCTTCACCAGAATGCTGGAACCAATTTCCTTGAGGGAGGAGATATCCACCACGATGCGTTCGGGCAGATCCTGCGGCAGGGATTCCACTTCGAGTTCGGACAGGCTCTGGACGATGATACCGTTGTAATCCTTGACTGCGGGAGAGTTGCCTACCATCTCGATGCTGACGGCGGTGCGGATCTTTTCGGTCAGTGAAACTGCCTGGAAGTCAACATGCAGCAGAATGTTCTTGATGTAGTTGCGCTGCTTTTCACGCACCAGTGCGGCAAATTCTTTACCTTCCACGTCAACGGTCACCAGACTGGATCCTGTAAGGGAGGACAGCACTTTGGTGGCTTCGCGCAGGTTCAGCGTGATGGGGGTTGGGTCAATGTGGTGACCGTAAAGCACACCCGGAAGCTTGCCTTCACGGCGTAAAACGCCAACTTTTTTACCGGTGACGGAGCGGTGTGTGGCATGAAGAACAATTTTTTCCATCTTATCCATCCTTCGAGCGCCTCTCACCCCGGATATCGGGTTACCTTCGCTCTTTTGCGTGTAAATCGGCTTGCGCCGGTGAATATTGTTTCCGATGGGTGATCCATTTATGATCAGGCAGGTAGATATCCGCTACACAGCCTAAAACGTATCAAAACCCGACGGACTGTTTAGTATATCTGAGGGCACCGCTTTCGTCAAGGAAGCGTGTCTTCGCCGGTGATCCATTGACGGTAAAGATTTTCATGACGGCTGCCGCTGATATCTTCCAGTGTATCCAAAAACGATTCGGGGGTTGCGATTCCGTAGCGGTGGCGGGAGGAGTATTCACGCAGGAAATCGAAGAAAGCTGCATCTCCGATTTCTTTCCGGAGAGCGTCAAAATACAATCCACCTCTGGCATAAACACTTGGTGAGTATTGGCGTTCAGAATAGGCTCGAACAGGCAGACCTGCCGGCAGATCGTCAGCGGTTCCTCGGACAGTTTGATACCGGCTCTGGAGAAGGATCTCTTTCAGTTCTGAGGCAACAGACTCTCCGTATCGTTTTTCGTAATACAGTATTGTGGTGTACTGCGCAAGCGCTTCATCCAGCCAGGGATGATCCACCTGGTCGTTGCCGACCAGGTTATACCACCATTGGTGCGCCACTTCGTGAACGGTCACCGCTTCGAGTACATTTTCATCAGTGTATATCCGATCCGCCAGAACCACCATACCGGGATATTCAATGCCGCTGGCGAGATTGGGGGTCTCGACCACATCCAGTTCACGGAATGGATATTCTCCGAAAAGATCATTGAAGATTGCGACTGCGGCAAGCGCGGTGGTCAATGCGGTTTCACCGCCGGCGCGTTCACCGGGCAGGAAACTGCTTTGAACGGTTATGTCGTCGATCTGGTCCGTTTCCATCTCAAATTTATTGCTGAGTACGGCAATAAAATCTCGCACCGGACCCGCGGCACAACCCCAATGCCCCCTGGAAAGCAATTCACATGAACCAGAAGCGACCACCTGCTGCTGCGGATCGGTCTGAATATCCACCTGAAAGAAGGAAATGTCTGCATACACCGGGTCGCCAATCATCGGTGCGACTTCGACATTCCATCCCTGATCATCGTAAACCGGAACGAATGCGTAAGTGTTTGAAAGGGAGAGAATTCCATTCATATTTGCCAGTTCGCCGTATCCCGCGGAATTATCTGTGGGAATGGAAACATCGTAGGTCAATGTGATCGAGAGCGTTTCACCCGGTTTGAGGGGAGGATCGAGAGGAAACCAGAGCGCACTGTTTTCCAATCGTAGTTCGGCATCTACGGGAATATTGTTGACTGTGAGGTCGCTTACGATCATTTCCCCGCCCATGAACGATGTATTGGGGAACAGCCGCAAGTAAAAATCTGTCAGGGAGACTGTTTCTGTATTGGTATATTGGATGGATTCTTCTCCATGAAGCGTACTTTCTGCGGGTGAAACCTGCCAGGAGAGCTGATAACGGGTGGCTTGCGGGTAAGAATTTCCCTCCTCTTCAAATTTATCCAGCAATGGATTGGGAAATATTTGCGAGGCGGTTGTAACTTCCATCGGATGAACGGTCGAAAGCGCTGCCGGGGTTGATGTGGAGATGGTTGGCGCAGGCGTGGAACATCCGGCAAGCATCAAAATCATCCCGGTGATCAGGAAAAACGGATTGCGACCTTTCATTGGCTGGTCTCCTGTCATGCCGCAATGCGATTCGAAAAATACAAAGGGATCACGATCAACCAATTTAATTATAATGATTGGGTATCAAAACAACATGGTTTGTTCGAATATTCATATATAATGGTTATTTAGAGTATTCAGTTCGAACAAAAATCAATCCTGATGGTTTGAGAATGCAGGGGCGCATTCATGCACAAGAATAACCTTTTACGCTGGCTGTCGATCATTTTAATTTGTACCGTATTTATTTCTTCTGCACCGGTACAAGATGTGTCTGCACAGTCCGGAGAAACCAACCGGGCGATCGATTTAATGCTGTTAATTGATAACTCCTGTAGTATGTTCCCTGCCAATCGATTGCTGCCGTCCTGCGATTCTTATGGCAGCGATCCTGATTACTTGCGCATTACCGGTGTGGATCTTTTCGCGGCGCGTTTGGGCTTTGGAGCGGAGAATGAGGCTGAGTACCAGGTGGGGGTGATCGGATTTGGCGCAAAAACCACCGAGATCATTCCGCTGCAACCTCTGATGGGTATTCGCGATGAAATCGCAAAAAAGATTGCCGATCCCAACCCAGAAAGCGCCACCCAAATTGTACCGGCTCTGGAATTCGCATATCAGCAATTCGCGGATTCACCCAATCGACGGAAAAATAACCTGCCTGCAATGGTGGTGATTACGGATGGTGTTCCCTGGCCTGCGGAGGGACAGAGTCAGACGGATATTGAGAAACTGATCGATGCTCATTCGGATATCCCATTGTTCATGATGCTATTGCAAAATCCGCAATCGCCCACCAGTGATTACGCGGAGTATATTGATTTTTGGAAAAAGCTTCAGGCGCGAAACAATAATCTCTTTGTTTACTCCATTCAATCTGCGAATCAAATTGAAGAGACCTACAACACCATCATTGCCCAATTGCAGAATACGGTGCCGTCAAGCGGCAGCAGTTTGAAGGCGGGGAAGAAATTTACCTTTTTCGTCAGCGATTATGTACAAAAAGTCATTATTACGGTCATTCGGAAGAGTGGGCAAAGCGGCGTTGAAACATCCATCATGGATCCAAAGGAGAATCAGGTAAAGACTGACGAAGAAGGGGTCAATGTTTTTCACGGTGAACAGAACCCGGTGGATGTGATCTCAATTACCGCTCCGCGGCTTGCAGAAGATTTAAAGGGTCAAAATTGGACATTAATGACAGATAGTGATGTGACCGTCCTGGTTGATCGGGAAGGGTCCTACCAGATTTCCTTTATCGATCCGGCTGCTGCGCCCACGGATGTGTTGAATGTGTCTCAGGTCGTGGAGCGATTGAATCCAACTCTGGGGGTAAATATTCGTTTCAGCCTGGTTGATGACGAAATGAGAGTGATCACTGATCCGCAAGTGATCCGGGCTGAAATCATCGACCCCACCGGAAAACAATCCCCATTGAGCGGTGCAACCAATCTACTGCCGGGTCCTGACGGCGTCTATAATTTGCGTTTTGATCCCACGCAGATCTATCCAGATATTGCCGATCTGCCGGGACGGTTTGTTGTTATTCTAAAAGCCGGATTATCGGATCTGGAAAACCCGAACAGCGCCCCGATTGCCAGTTCGCGATTGATCCTTAATATGGGACGCATTCCGTATATTCGATCGATTGCGCCTTCTCCATTGATTTGTGAGCCAAACTGGAAAACAAATATTCGGGTGGGTGTGGGCGATTATGATGCGATCCAGGCGGAAAGCGAATTGAGAGTTCAGGTGGTTTCGGGTGACCATGTGATTGAACTGGACAAGCGGGATGAAGGCGCTTATTCTGGGGATATCACCGCGATTTGCCAGACGTTGTTAACCGAAGCAACCTGTACCGCCTCACAAACGGTGGAAATCTCGGTCCAGATGTTGGGTCAGGGGTTGGATAATCTTTCATTGCCAGACATCAGCAAAGACGCGAAAGTTCAAATTAATCCGGCTGTTTGTACGCCAACACCCATTCCTTCGGCGACGCCCATCGTATCTTCTGTCCCAACGGCAGTGCCCGATTCGGATCATGATGGTGTCGATAATCCGGTCGATCAATGTCCCAATATCCCGGGGTTGGGAGCGCCAACAGGTTGTCCGAAGGCGTGGAAGGTGATCTTGATCTTCCTGGGAATTGCCCTTTTGATCGCAATTCGATGGGTGTTCTGGCCGCGGTTTAAAGTCCGTTCGGTGGTGCAGCCGCCCCATGCATTCCTGTTGATCCTTCATGATGGAAAACCGCTCTCTGAACCTGTAGACCTGTTTACTCTTGGTCAGAATAAACATATCAGTAATCTTAAGGTCGGAAGCAATGCGTTGCGCTGCGACATTGTGGTGGAGGGTCTGCGGGGTGTGGAATTTATTATTGGAAAATATAAATTCAATGACGCGGTTCGCGCTGTCCGGGAGAGAGAACCGTTCCTGTTCGTTGAAGAAGAACCGAGATCATTCCGCACATCTGATCCTCGGGTGGTTATGGTCATCAGCCGCAACCGGCAATCGCTGGTTGGCGATGAATAAATATGGTTTTCAATGACTTTTGATTCTGTTACTCAATCTGATTATTCACAGGCAGTCAATGATTTTCATCACGCCCGTGATCTGGCTGCGTTGGAGCAGATTTCCTCCCACCTGAGGGGGAAATCTGCCGATCTCCTCTCGTTTGACGATGTCGTCCACAAACTGCACATCAGCGGGGGCTCTGACCGCGGTTTGCAGGATATTCCCATTAAATCAATTGTCGGCAGTGTGGGTCGCTATACCGATTTCACCCGCAGTTTTTTACCGCGGCATCAGAGCGATGCAGAACGTTGGGCAAGGGTGAAATCGATCATTGTCAAACCAGGCGCCCCGGGGTTGGAACCGATCCAGGTATACAAAATCGGGGAAGCATATTTTGTGCGCGATGGGCATCACCGGGTTTCGGTGGCGAGACGTTTGGGGGCAAAATATATTCAGGCATATGTCATCGAGGTGAAAACAAAAGTTCCGTTGACGGCAGATGTAACTCCCGATGAGCTGATCATTAAAGCAGAACAGGCGGATCTTCTGAATGAAACGCATCTGGATGAAATTCTGCCTGATGTAAAGATTGAGGTGACCGTTCCGGGAGGTTACCCACGTTTGTATGAGCATATTCGGGTGCATCACTATTTCATGGGCATTGATCTTAAACGCGATGTGACGATGGATGAGGCTGTGCTTCACTGGTACGAAACGGTATATTTGCCGGTGGTCAATATTATCCGTGAGCGGGGCGTGCTGCGTGAATTCCCCGGAAGAACCGAAGCCGATTTGTATTTATGGATATCAGAACATCGCGAGTATATCCAGCATGAATTGGGATGGCAGATTCGTCCTGAAATGGCGGCGAAGAATTTTGTGCGTGAAATGAGCCCACGTCTGATCTGGGAACTACGACGGATCACTTCAAATTTGCTGGACCGGCTCATTCCTGATGCGCTGGAACCCAGTTTTCAGAGCGGCGAATGGGTCAAAGAGAAAAGAAAACACCGTGATACCTTGTTCGTCGATTTGTTGGTGGGTGTCCGTGGGGGTGATTCGGGTTGGTCGGCGGTCGAACAGGCGATCGTCCTGGCGCAGCGCGAACATGGACAGATCCATGGGCTACATATGAGCGACGAGGATGTTGAACCCCAGGACGAAGCAGCCGTTCGGGAGCATTTTGACGCCATGTGCCGGGACGGCGGTGTGGAAGGTTCGCTGGCGGTTGCCAGTGGTGAAGTTGCCAGGGTTGTGTGCGAACGGGCAGTGTTCAATGATCTGGTGATTCTCAATATGACTTATCCACCCGCGCAGCAGATGATTGCCAAGATGACCTCCGGTTTTCATACCATTTTACGCCGCTGCCCATGCCCGGTGCTGGCAGTTCCCGATGTCTGCACAACCGTCGATCGCCTGCTGTTGGCTTTTGACGGCAGCGAGAAATCACGCGAAGCATTATTTGTCTCAGTATATTATGCGCGCAAATATCATTACGATTTATGCGTTCTCACGGTGATGGATACCGAGCAAAAGGCTCGCAAAATACTGGCGCAGGCTGAACGATATCTTAAGAAACATCGTACAGAAGCAAGATATCTGGCGCGAACCGGGAACACCCAGCAGGTGATCATTCAAACCGCAAAAGAGCAGGGCAGCAACATGATTTTGATGGGTGGATATGGATCGGGACCGGTCGTGGAAATGTTTGTCGACAGCACGGTTGATCGAGTGCTGCGTGAGACGCGGGTTCCGGTATTGATTTGCCAGTCGTGAGATTTTCTAATTGGTGCGGCGCAATGCCAGCATCGTGACATCGTCGGAGGGGGGTAAATTTCCCTGGAATTCTACAAGCGCGGTGTCGACTTCGTTCAGTAGGGTCTCGGCGCTTCGGCAGCAGGTGTAGGCGAGGATCTGCTCCAGACGTTCTTCGCCGAAAATCGAACCGTCGGGGGCAAAGGCTTCTGTGATTCCATCGGTGTACATCAACATACAATCACCCGGATAGAGTTGAACGTGCCTGTCTTCCAGGTGAATATCTTCCATGGCGCCGAGCGCCACGCCGCCGCGTTCCAGTTTTTCGACACAGGTCTGTTCGAAGCGCAAAATAAAGGGGATATTATGCCCGGCATTCGCATAGGTAACGCTTCCGGTCTGCGGATCAAGGATGGCATAAAACGTGGTAATAAACATCCCGTTTTGTGTTTCGGTGAGCAGCAATTCATTTACACTTGTCAGAGTCTGCGCCGGTGAATTGCCTTCCTGGGCAGTGGCGCGTACAAGCGTGCGGGTCACTGTCATGTACAGCGCTGCGGGCATCCCTTTATCTGAAACATCCGCGATCACCACGCCCAGCTTTCCATTGGGCAGTTCGAAGAGATCATAAAAATCACCACCCACCTGGCGGGCAGGGCGCCAGCGTACATCCATATCCCAACCGTCTATGGACGGGAGTTCATTGGGCAGGAACGTTTGTTGAATCTCGCGCGCCAGTTGGAATTCCCGTTCCAGGCGTTCTCGTCCGACCATCTCATGCCGCAGGCGATCATTTTGAATAGCCAGCGCCACTTGCTGGGCGATGCCGGTCAAAATTTCCATGCGCCGCTCACGAAAATGCTGCGCGCCGCTGTCTTCCGCTGCAATCATCACCCCGAAAACATCCCCCTTCACCGAAAGAGGAAATGCCATCAGCAGGGGATTGGAGCTTTTGATCGTTTCGTCAGAGCCAGGCAGCCCTTTGGGAATGATAATTTCAGACCATTGTTCGGGCGCAGTAATCTTTTCAGGCACCGGCAGGACCAATGGTTTATCTTTATTTCGCACCACATCCAGAATCGGAAAATCGCCGGGTTCGTAAAGATGATTCTGAAGATTCTTTTCGGCGGCATGATGCCCGGTATAGGCATGAGAAGGCTTGAACAACAACCGGCTGGCATCCCAGAGATAAAATACGGCACTATCGATGCCAACAAGGATCGGCAGGATGTGGATGATGGTTTCCAAAATATCATCCAGATTGTTATAGCCAACCACCGCTTGCGCCACTTGCAGCAAAACAGCCGTAACATAGGCTTCTTCCTGTTTGGCTTCCAGCAGACGAATGTTTTCGAGCGCCACAGAAGTCTGCTGTGCGATCCCCTGCAGAATCGCCAGACGCTGGTCATCTCCGTTCTCTGCGTGCGCGCCGTAGTGCGTACGGGGTCGATATTCCACCAGAAAGGCGCCCATAATCTCACCGCGCGCCAGCAGGGGAAGCAAAATGAACGAATCGATATCCAGTTCGGCGGCAGCTTCGGCAGAAAGATGCAAATCGTGCTGAACATCCTGTATGTAAACCGGGGCTTTGCCAAACCGTAGTTCATCGAAAGCCGGCGCCGTTCCGGGAAGGATGATGGAACTGGCAAATTCATCCTCATGCCGTGGATGAATGCCATACGCATCTGCCAGATGAAATGTTTCGTTATTCTCATCCCACGAGAACATTGCACAGCCTTTGATCCCAACCAAAAGGGGTGTCAGGCGCACGATGGTGGATAACAGCTCCTCTGTATTGGTGATGCTTTGCGAGGCTTCCGCCACCTGGAGCATCACGGTTGCCACCCACGCCTGTTCCTGTGAGGAAGCATAAAGCTGGTTGTTCTCAATCGCGATCGAAGCGTAACTGCCAAAAGTGGCGGTCATGGCGCGTGATTCAAGCCCGTAGCGCCCGGGGGTGTGGTGCGCCAGAGTTAAAACTCCCAGCGAATGATCACCAGACCGTAAAGGCGCTGCGATGGAGGAATAATCTGGCGGGAACCCCATTGACGCCCCCAAGGGTCCATACGGATCCTGCGGCTTTCGCACAACAGGTTCCATCTGATCAATGGAATTTAACAACCAATTGTACGTTTCCGGGTTGGCATCCAGAGCCGCGAGCATCTTTTCATTATCGGCGCCACTGGTAGCCGCAAGATGCAGACGGGGTTTCTGCGGTTCACCTTCCACTGCCGGGTTTGGAGCGGAACTATCGATGAGCCAGATGGCAGTGGCGTCACAAGGCAGATTGCGGTTAAGTTCATTCAAGATGGCATTCAGGACCTGATCCAATGCCACTTCTTCAGAGAGTAATCCGGCGACATCCCGCAGGCTTTCTGCTACCCGCCGCCGCCATTTTTCAGATTGGAACACCGAAGCATTCCGGATGGCGATGGAAACATTATCTGCCAGCGCTTCAAATAGATCGACGTCGTGGGGTTCAAATGCATTCAGACGGTCGCTCTGAACATCCAACACACCGAGAACATCACCGCCGAACACAAACGGCACAGCCATTTCAGAACGGGTTTCATCGGGGGGGAGTTCCGAGGGCAGGTAAAGGGGTTCCACCTTGACGTCATTGGCGACCAGCGTTTTTCCTTCACGCGCCACCCAGCAAATCATCCCGCGGGGAGAGTCGAGGTCATATTCGATTTCGCGGTTTTTGTATTCGTCTGACCGGTGACCGCTACCTGCACGGTAAACCACTTTTCTCCGCCCGGGGTGCACGGTAAAGACATGTACAAATGGATAGCCAAAGCGTTTTTGAAGAAGCGTGACCACTTCTTCCAGCAGCGCATCCAGATCAAGGATGGAGGTAAGCGCCCGACCGACTTCAGATACAGCTGCCAGTTGGTCAGCCCGTTTCAATAAATCGTCATAGAGACTGGCTTCTTCCAAAGCAATCGCGATATTGTTTGCCAGCGCCTGCAAGACCATAATATCCATTTCGTGGAAATTGTCTGGCAGGTTGCTTTGCACATCCAGAACGCCCAGTACGCGGTTCTCAATCTTGAGTGGGAAAGATGCTTCTGATAAGGTCTCGGGAAGTGAATCGACGTAACGGTAACGCGGTTCCTGTGACACATTCGCCGCAATGATCTCTTTCCCGGATTGAGCGCAGAATCCCACCATGCCTTCTCCCATGCGGGGTGTGGGTGGTTTCTGGCGGATCAGATCTGCGCGCGGACCGGCGCAGGCTCGAAAGCGCAGATATTCGCTTCCGATTTCGAGCGTATATATGGAAACATAATAGTACCTGAAGGTGTTCTGTATCAGCCCGGTAACGCGGTTCGCCAGTTCATCCACGTCCAACATATTGGCGATCTGCGCGCCAACTTTGCGAACCAACATCAACTGCTCAAACCGCCAGTTTTTCACAGCCACCTGGCGATTTACCATCAGAGCAACGGCAGCGTGGGAGGAAAATCCCTCCAGGTAATCCAGTTCCTGTGGAGAAATAAAGTTTCCATTTTTTTGATCTACCTGCAAGACACCCAATAATGTATCCTGCGTGATCAGCGGGATCGCCACAGAAATAACCTGTTGACAGGGAAGGGGAGTAAAAAAGGATGGATTTTGAGCTGAGATGCACAGAACCTGCCGCTGATCACAAGCAGCGTGCATGAGTTCAGTCATCTGGCTCTGAGGGGTGGGCGGGAGTTCAGGCGCGCCGGGTAAGTGATGGTGTGGCTCAGCCAGCCAGAGATGAACCGTCCCCTCCAACAGAGCAGAGACTGTTTTCAGGATCAAATCCCGTTGTGCAGCCAGACTGGTCTGTTGGAGGAGAGATTCGCCAAGATCGAGGAATTGTTTCCATCCCATCGAACTGACTGGCGTCAAGAGCGGTTCTCCTTGCGTTTGGTCATGGTGAGAATATTTCCCTGTTCGGGAGAAAAACGGAAGGTAACGCAATCCATCAGTTTGCGCATGAAATATAATCCCAGCCCACGTTCTGGACGGGATTCCAAAGCAGATTCCAAATCCGGAGGTGGCACATCCGCGGGATCGAAGGGCTGCCCAAAATCCTGCAGGACAATGAGAATCTCATCCGGGGTTAATTCGTAGGAGCAAATGATCTCGCCGATGTTTTCCCCACCATAGGCGTGATCGATGATATTTGAACAGGCTTCATCTACTGCCATGAGAATCGCGTAAGATGCATCCTGATCAAAGCCGGCTTCATTTACTGCTGAAGAATAGAAGCCGTTGATCGCAGACAGACTATCATAACGACCTGGAAATCGAGCGGTTATCATCCGAGCCGTTATCTGTTTTAGAAATTTCCAACAGCGGTTGTGGCATCGTCATAGATTGTGAAAATGGGGACAAAGCCTGCCAGATTGAGCGATGACATCACCCGTTCAGGGACGCCTGCCAGAACCAGCTCACCGCGGTTGTAACGCTTGCAAGCTTTTTGGGTGTTAATCATCACCCGCAACCCCGAGCTGGAAACATATTCGACACCGCTCATATCAAAAACGATTTTAAATTGACCCGATTCTTGAATGGTATTAAAGGTTTCGGCGAGTGTCGGCGCTGTGAAGCTGTCGATCCGTCCGGTTACTTTGACCAGATCGCAGCGTTTGAACTGAGAGGTGCTAATTTCCATGATTTGCCTCCAATGTTAGGGTTGTGAAGGAAATGGGAATTACAAACGACAAATTATTATATCATGATCATTTGATAGCATTTTGAAAATATAAAAATACTGCAAACACTGACCGGCAGTGAATTCGTCGCTACCGGTCAGTGCTGGAGAAAGATCATTAATCTCCCAAAATGAGATTATCGATCAAACGCGTCTTGCCAATATAAACTGCCATTGAAATCAGAGCTTTTTCTTTAATGGTGTCCAGTTCTTCCAACGTGTTCGTGTCTGCGCAGGAAACATAATGAACTTTTGCCAGCGGTTCGCGGTTCAATACACCCATCACTGTCTCGATCAAACGGTGAGCGTCCCGTTCACCGTCTGCATACGCCTGGCGTGCGGCAGCCAGTGATTTACTCAGACATAACGCCGCCTGCCGTTCCTGAGGATTTAGATATGTGTTACGGCTGGAGCGTGCCAATCCATCCGATTCCCGAACAATTGGGCATACTTCCAATTCAATCGGGAAATTCAAATCGCGCGCCATTTGTTTCAGAACCACCACTTGCTGCGCGTCTTTTTGACCAAAGAATGCCATTTGCGGTTGTACGCCAATAAAAAGCTTGGCAACCACTGTGGTGACGCCGCGGAAGTGCGTGGGGCGTCGGGCACCTTCCAATGGCTTTGTGACGTTATCAACAGTGACCCAGGTTTGATAATCGGGCGGGTACATGCCTTCAGGGGTTGGCGCCCAGACCACATCCACCCCTGCAGATTCCAGCAACGCTACATCATGGTCGAGATCTCTGGGGTAGGCGGCGAGGTCTTCTGTGGGACCGAATTGTGTGGGGTTGACAAAGATACTGACCACGACTGAAGCGCATTTCTCTTTCGCGCGGCGAACCAGTGAAAGGTGACCTTCATGCAGGAAACCCATTGTTGGAACCAGCCCAACAGGTTCCGGCAGCGCCTTCCGCGCAGCGCGTAATTCTTCAAAAGTGGTAACGACTTTAACCATAGTCTATTCTCCTTTTGTTAATTAAATTCCATGCCCGTTCGATATGAGGGCTGTTCGGGCATGAATGAGTTGGATGAGCGTATTCAAAACGGGGGTCATGATTCCATGACGATTCCCAGCTGTCTGGATGGCACCGCATATGGCATCAATTTCGGTTGGCGCACCACGCTGGATATCCTGGAGCATGGAGGAGCGGTTGTCGGCGGTGTCTGCGCAAACCGCCATCACCTGTTGGAATAATTCGGATTCAGAGAAACTGAATCCTTCGGAAGCGGCTACGCATACGCCTTCCGTCAGGATATTTTGCACCAGCGAGAAGAGGGGAGAATTTTGAATCAGGCGACCATTGGGGATGCCCATCAGTGCTGTCAAGGGGTTAATGGCGGCATTGATCAGCACTTTTCGCCACAAAACGGTTTGCATCTCCGCGCTGCGCATGATGGGTATATCTGCGTTATGAAAGAGGGCAGCCAGTGGGTCCAATCGGGGGTCGGAATCGAGGGTCAGAACACCAGATCCAGAGGCGCGGACGTGCCCGGGGGCAAGCAATGTGGCGCCAAAGGTGGCGCTTCCAGCCCGGGCGCGGTCTTTCCCCAACGCGGCGATGAGAATTTCCAGGTTTCCAAGACCGTTTTGCAGTGTGACTGCCATGCCTGTAGGTGACAGACAGTTCGCTAGAACGCTGGCAGCCTGCGCTGTTTGCCAGGATTTAACCAGAACCAATGCGAAGGATGGGTGAAATTCTGGCGACGGTGATGTGGCTGCTCGAACGGGGTGGATATGCGTTTCCCCGTCAGGTGTCGTGAGCGCCACACCGTTTGCAAGCGCTCTGATGCCGTCCTCCCAGGCGTCCAGCATGACCACATCCGCACCCGCAGCGGATAGTCGGGCGGCAGCCAGGCAAGCCATCGCGCCGGAACCGTAAATCAGAATAGAAGAGTCCATGAATCAGGCATCAATCGTCTTCAAAAATTCCTGCCACTCGTCGTCGGGCAGATCGACGGTATGTTCAGTGGCGGGGAAAGCACCACTTTCTACTTCACGTTTGTATTCTTCGAATGCCTGGATCATTTCGGGGTAGAGGTTGGCGTATTTCTTGACAAAGCGGGGAGTGAATCGTTCGAATAACCCCAACATGTCATGAACCACCAAAACCTGACCATCGCAGCCTGCTCCGGCGCCGATCCCAATGGTGGGGATTTCCAGTCGGCTGGAAATCATTGCTGCCAGACGCGCCGGAACAGATTCCAGAACAATGCTGAAAACACCGGCATCCTGCAGACGGAGCGCATCTTCCAGTATTTGATGCGCTGCCGTAACATTCATTCCCTGCGGTCGAAAACCGCCGAACCGGTGCACGCTTTGAGGGGTCAGACCCAGGTGCCCCATCACCGGGATGCCTGCAGAAAGAATGGCTTGAATCGTGGGAATGCGTTCCACGCCGCCTTCGAGTTTAACGGCGTGCATATTCGCTTGCTGCAAGAAAGCACCCGCATTGCGAACGGCTTCAGGAATACTGACCTGATAAGTCATAAAGGGCATGTCACCGACCAGCAGGGCATGTTTTGCGCCGCGCGCCACAGCTTTGCAATGGTGCAGCATATCTTCCATCGTAACCGAAAGCGTGTTTTCGTATCCCAATACAACCATACCGAGCGAATCACCCACCAGTATCGAATCAACACCACTTTCATCTACCGCCATTGCCGTCTGATAATCATAAGCCGTCAACATGGATATACGTTCACCGCGTTGTTTTTTCTGTAAAAACGTCTGCGTTGTGATCGATTTGCGCTTCGGATTTGAAGTGGGAGAAGTTGTAGACATAAGATCACCTTTTATTCGAACAAACTGAATATCCACAGATACCGGTGTAATTGACAACAGGCTGGGTGGAACCTATAATTCTGATGGTGAGTTGGGGTTTGAGAACAGCAAAGGAGTTTTTATGAGTCCAATGGTGCGTATTCCATATTCCATTGAGTTTGCATTGCTGGGATGCCTGCACCGCCAGCCGATGCACGGATATGAACTTTATCAGCATATCAACCAGCCGCATGGTATTGGATTGATATGGCGGATCAAACAGAGTCAACTCTACGCTCTGATTGACAAGCTGGAGAATGATGGACTGGTTGAAGTCGCATATATTGAAGCGCAGGTAACTCATCCACAGCGCAAAGTATACCACCTTACCCCACAGGGCGAAGAAACGTTTTTAAGATGGATGCGCTCTCCAGTTGAAGAAACTCGTTCCATTCGAATGGAGTTTATGGCGAAGCTATATTTCGCCAGACAGGAAGGAAAGGAAGAGCTCGCTTCGCTTTTACTTGCCCAGGAGAAAACCGCCCAAAAGTGGTTGGAATCGCTGCACGGGCAGGAAAACCAATCTGAAACCGAATTTGATCGTCAGGTGTTTTCATTTCGCGCCGGGCAGGTGGAAGCTACCATTCAATGGTTGCGATCGTACCAGCAGCCTTGAGGTCAAACACAGGGCTTCGTTTAGCAGACAAAATGGAAAGGGGTCGGTATGGAAATTCGACTGGAACCATTTCAAAGGACAGATATACCACGGCTATTGAGCTGGGTTCGGTCAGAAGAGTTTCTCATTCAATGGGCGGGACCCTTTTTTATTCACCCACTTGATGAAATCCAATTGTTGAAATATTGGGAGAGCGGACAGGGGGAAAATGCGATCCGCCGCATCTATCGGGTGTCCATCACCGACCCCGAACCCAAAGTGATCGGACATATTGAATTAAATAATATTGATTGGCGCAACCGCGCCGGGGCGGTTTCCAAAGTATTGATCGGTGAACGGCAGTATTTGGGCAAGGGGTATGGGGTGCAGATGGTGGATGCGTTATTGAAAATCGCATTCGATGAACTTCACCTGCATCGCATGGAACTGAAAGTATTTGATTTCAACGAGCCTGCCATCCATGCTTATCAAAAGGTTGGATTTGTCATTGAAGGACATTTGCGCGATTATCGGCGTGTGGGGGAACAGTATTGGAGCAGCTACCTGATGAGCATTCTGGAAGACGAGTGGCGCGAACGACAGAGCCAATAAAAGTGTGCAACTTCTTGCGCTTTTCTGCGTAAATCTTCATAGAACAATGTACGTTGAAGATGCAAAAAGGCAAGGAGTGTTTGAAATGAATTCTGAAAAAAGCGGCTGGGAGCGATTCTTTGGGGTGATTGCCCAAGGACAGACCTATCTAAATCTGATCTATTTGCTTCTGGCATTTCCCCTCGGTTTGTTCTATTTTATCTTCCTGGTGACCGGGCTCTCTTTGGGCGTGGGCTTATTCATTCTCTGGATCGGAATTTTGATCCTGGTGGGTATGTTCGCAGCCTGGGTGGGTCTGGCGTATTTCGAACGCTGGCAGGCAATCAAGCTGCTGCATGTGGATATTCCCCCCATGATGCATAAATCCACCCATTCGATGAATCTATGGGAGAAATTCAAAACCTATATTTCTGATTCAGGCACCTGGAAGGGTTTGTTGTATCTTTTCCTCAAGTTTCCCATGGGCATCGTTTCCTTTGTGGTCGTGGTGACGTTGATCTCGCTTTCGGGCGGTCTCATTCTGACCCCGGTTTTATACCCGTATGGATATGTTCAATTCGGCGGGTGGGAACTGGGGAGTATGACTGAAGCCGTGGGCGTGAGCCTGTTGGGAATGTTGATTTTGTTTGCTTCGCTGCATGTCTTCAATGGGTTGGCGTACATTTCCGGGCAGTTGGCGCGGGTATTGCTCGGAAGCAGCGCCTCCAATGTGCAGACCCAACCCCCGGCGGTAGTTCCCGGAACACCTGCAACGGATCAACCTTCAGTGAATGCCAACGCTTCACAAACTGAAACAGCACCAACCGAGCTGGATGATCAAAGTATGACTGAATAGGAGGTAGAAATGGCGGATGAAAAAGTTCGTTACGAAGAATTCAAGGTGGATGGTGATGCAGTCATTGCGACGGTAAAAGAACTGCTCCACGAAGGCAATGTGCGTCGTCTGGTGATCAAGAACGAACAGGGAGAAACCCTGATTGAGGTTCCACTCACGATTGGCGTCGTGGGCGCTGTGCTGCTGCCGGTCTGGGCTGCCATTGGCGCCATCGCTGCGCTGGCGGTCAATCTGACCATTGGTGTGGAACGGGTGGATGCAGCACCGGCGAAAGATCAAACCGTCGATCCTTCATGAACTGAAACAATCTGATCTGCGATACACAGGGATGTCCCGGCGGCATCCCTGTGTTTGATTCAAATTACTGAACCAGGTGACGGACCGCTATTGTATAATATGCGTGTAGGAAAATGGTGATCGCTTCCCGAATGTTCTGGAGGATGTATGGCAAAAATTCAGCAGGTTGTCAAGCGAACAGGCGCTGTGGTACCGTTTACTCCGGAGCGGATCACCAATGCCATCTATCGGGCAGCGGTGGCGGTCGGTGGACGGGATCGCCAGACGGCGGAAGCACTCAGTCAGGAAGTGGTGCGTATTCTGGAAGCGACAACGCCTGAAGGGCACATTCCAGATATCGAAGAAATCCAGGATATTGTTGAAAAAGTATTAATCGAAAATGGACACGCCAAAGTGGCGAAGGCGTACATCCTCTATCGGGATGAACGCGCCCGCCGGCGACGCGAGCGCGCAGATCGAGCTTCCAGCCCATCAGGAAACATCCCATGGGCGAAGATCTGGCACATCCTGGACTGGGCAGTGAGCAACGGCGTGCACACGGTGGATAGTTACAATCAACGGCTTGTGCGGGGTGAGCTGCCAGAAATAGTGCGCATATCCGAAGCAGCGTATGAAGAGGATGTCGAAAATGCGGTTGAGATGATTGACGCCCGGCGGAAGGATGTGCGGATGGTCTTTATCAGCGGACCTTCATCTTCGGGAAAAACCACCACGACCATCAAACTGGGTGAGCGGCTGCGGAAGATAAAATTGAAGCTGGTGGCGATTAATGTTGATAACTATTTCTTCGATCTGGAAATGCACCCAAAGGATGAATTTGGCGATTATGATTTTGAAACGCCGCAGGCGTTGGATCTGGAGTTAATCGATCAGCATTTCAAGCGGTTGGTGTCGGGCGAGGAAGTGCTGATCCCTTATTATGATTTCAAAACCGGACATCGTTTTGACAATCAGACTCCGATGCGTTTGAAAAAGAATGAAATTCTACTGATTGACAGCCTGCATGGTTTATACCCGCCGATGACGCGCTCCATCCCGCCGGAACAAAAATTCAAGTTATATCTGGAACCGTTGCTGCAAATGAAAGGCAGCGATGGTAAGTATGTGCGTTGGGCGGATATTCGTATGATGCGCCGCATGTTGCGAGACGCTGCTCATCGTGCTTATGAACCCCTTCAAACATTGGAACACTGGCATTATGTGCGCAGCAGTGAAATGCGGAATATCATTCCCCAGAATAACAGCGTGGATTACATTATTAATTCCGCCATGCCTTATGAGTTATCGCTTTATCAACCACGTCTGTCAACACATTTTGAGCAGTGGTCTGTGGAACTGGCAAAGGACCCCTTGCGGCAAGACGCATTCGAACGCGCCATCCGGGTGAATGCTTTGTTGCGAACCGTTGCGCCCGTGATGGATGACTCAATCATTCCATCCACTTCAGTGATCCGGGAGTTTATTGGCGGAAGCAGCTACAAGTACTAGTCTTCACCCGGGTCTTCTGCTGCCAGACCGGTGGGGTGGTTGGCGGCATCCAACAATACCACACGCGGTTTCCAATCTGACGGCGCGGGCAATTCAACCCCAGCAAATGCCATGATGATGACATGATCGCCGATGCTCACCAGACGGGCTGCGGCTCCATTCACCTGGATTGCTCCAGACCCAGCCTTGGCGGGGATGATATAAGTTTCAAAGCGTTGTCCGTTCTCTACGTCGACGACCAGCACTTTTTCATAAGCCATCATCCCGGAAGTTTCCAATAAATTGGTATCGATGGAAATGCTGCCTGTGTATTGAATATTCGCGTCTGTAACGGTGGCGCGGTGAAGTTTTGCACGTAATAAGGTGATCCACATGGGGGATTGATCCTTTCCGGCGGTATTCTATCACGTTAACCCACCAGAAATGAATGATATTTTTGGTTTATTTCGGTCGAATCCTGGCGTACCGGACGTTGCAACAGATTTTCAAGGAGAATGGCATCGAAAGTTTGTAGAAGCGGGATCTGTTTCGCAATGTTTTCGTAGGGGGAATAATCCAGGTAGATCCTTGGCGCTCCGGCGCGTGCTTCCCAACGTGCCCGATATCCCAATTCATTCAGTCGATTGACGGTTCGGGTCAGCGATATGCTCATTGAGGGTGAGGGAGGTGTTGATCCAGCCAGCGATTCTGCTACGCGATGGAGTGCGGCGGTTTGTTCGTTTTCAGGCAGCGTCAGAATGGTTGCTTTCATCACGGCTTGAAGCAGAGAAGATATTGCCTCGGATTTTGCGCGGCTGCCCAACTGGTAACGGTGCGCCGGACGACCACGCCCTTTCGCGGGTTGTTCGTCTGTCATGACCACCCAGCCCTCTGCCAGCAGCCCTGCCAGGTGGTGGCGAATATCAGAAGGCGTAAGTTCCAGAATCCGGGCAAGTTCGGCGCTGGTGATCGACGGATGCTTTTTCATCTCATGAATAATTGCCCGTTGCGTCTGGTTCATAGAAATATCCTACCATAAAAATCGAATAAAGACAATATATATTCACAAAAATAAGGCTTGACAGCCGGCGCGTCCAAAGATACAATTCCAATGTAGAGCACCCGGGTCCAATTATGTATATTTTACCGGGTTGTCCCTGCCTTAAGAAGCAACATTATGGAGAGAGGCAAAGGATGAGTGTTAACGAGTTGAATACCCTTGGATATGATATCCCCCCTGAGTTACAAAACCAGATCACGATTACAAAATTGGATGAAATCTATAACTGGAGTCGGCGGTCATCTCTCTGGCCGATGCTGTTCGGATTGGCATGCTGCGCGTTTGAGATGATCGCCGCCGCTGCCAGCCGCTACGACCTCGCCAGATTTGGCATGGAAGTGATGCGACCTTCTCCACGGCAGAGCGATGTGATGATTGTCGCGGGTACAGTTACCAAGAAGATGATCCCACAAATCGTTCGCCTATATAACCAGATGCCAGAACCCAAATACGTCATTGCCATGGGCGCATGCGCATCTGGAGGAGGACCCTTTAAAGAGGGGTATAACGTGGTATCTGGTGTGGATAAATTTATTCCGGTGGATGTATATATTCCCGGCTGCCCTCCCACCCCTCAGGCGCTGATGAACGGATTGATAAGCCTGCAGAAGAAGATCGATCACGAATCGTTGAAGACGGTGCGCTGGTACGGCAAGGAAGCGATTCCAGAAATACCGGTTCCAGTTCTGGGACCCGATTTGATGGATCCACGTCGGTATGCGGAAATTACCGCGGAGACTCATCGCGTCGAACAGGGTGCCCTCGAAACAGCGGATGGACAATCCAGTCAGGAGGAATCGCATGAGTGACGCAGCCGTCGAAACTGGCGTGCAGGACCTGTCAGAACGTTTTTCGGAATGGGTAACAAAGGACGATCGCCCTGGATACCAGGGTTATGTGGTGCAAACCGACCGCGTTCAGGAATTTGCCCGGATCTTACGGGATGAGCTTGGGTACGATTACCTTTCATCGCTTACCGGGGTGGATGATTATCCCCAGGACCGCATGGAGGTGGTTTACCATGCTTTTAAAACAATTGGTGGACCGGCTTTGGAATTTAAGGTTTTCACCCCGCGCGATTCAGCCCTCGTGCCGACATTGACAGGAATTTATCCGGGCACTGAATTTCAGGAACGAGAAGCCTGGGATCTGCTGGGGATTCGGTTTGAAGGTCACCCCGATCTGCGGCGTATCCTGTTATGGGAAGGTTTTGAGGGGTACCCTCTGCGCAAAGACTGGCACGAACCTTACTATGAAGACGATGTCAAACCGTTCAAGGCGCGATACCCTGAAGGAAAGGTTCACCGCAGCGAGGACACGGCGCCGCTTCGTGACAATGTGGCATATCCGAAAGGATTTGACCCCGAACAATGGGTCCCCGAAAAAGACGAATTGCTCTACAGCAACCTGCAGAAGATGGTGGAATCCAGCGGGTCGGAATTGAAGACCGATCAGCTGGTCGTGAATTTTGGTCCGCAACATCCTTCCACGCATGGTGTTTTTCGCATGGTAGTGTCGCTTGAAGGTGAAACGGTTCGGGCGTTGAAACCAGTGATGGGTTATCTGCACCGGAACCACGAAAAAATCGGTGAACGGAACACCTTCTTACAGAACATGCCGTATACCGACCGCCTGGACTATATCTGCTCCATGAGCAATAACTTCGGGTACGCGATCACTGTGGAAAAACTGATGGGCATTACTCCCCCAGAACGGGCAGAATATCTGCGTGTCATGATGGCAGAACTCACGCGTATTGCAAGTCATCTGGTTGCTACCGGGTTCCTGCTGAATGATCTGGGCGCGTATTACACCCCGTCCCTTTTCGCGTTGGAAGAACGTGAATTGATCCTGGATATTTTTGAAGCCGCCTCTGGCTCGCGTATGATGTGTAATTATTTCCGCTTTGGGGGCGTCGCCCATGATTTACCAGAGGGTGTTCTGGAAAAAGTACACGATCTGGTTTACGATCGTTTACCCCGGAAAATTGATGATCTGGCGCGTTATCTGGCAGATAATGAAATTGTTAAAGGTAGAACCGAGGGTGTGGGAGCGCTGACTGCGGAACAGGCGCTGTCATTATCGGTCACAGGACCTCTCCTGAGGGCTACGGGTATTCCCTATGACGTTCGCCGGGCAGAACCATACAGCATCTACGACCGTTTTGAATTCGATATCCCGGTGCAGTCGAACGGTGATATTTACGATCGTTTCGTGCAGCGCATTGATGAAATGCGTCAGAGTATTCGCATTTTGAAGCAGGTTGTGCGTGACATTCCAGAAGGTCCGATCATGAATGGAAAACCGGCATACCAGGTACGGGTCCCTGCGGGTGAATCCTACGGCAGAGTGGAGAGCCCGAAAGGCGAGCTGGGTTTCTACGTCGTTTCCAACGGCAAGCCCAATCCGGCGCGCTACCATGTTCGAGCCCCATCTTTTATAAATCTGACCGGGTTGTCTACCATGTCGCAGGGTATCAAAATTGCGGATGTGGTGACCGTACTTGGATCGATTGATATTGTTCTGGGCGAAGTGGATCGGTGAGGTGTAGCATGACACAACAAACAAAACATCCCAAAAAGCAGATCGCGGGATGGGGAATTATCCAGGGGCTTGGGGTGACCTTCCGGCATCTCATCAGTACCTATATCGATGATATCCGTTGGCTGGGGAAGCGATATTACAACCCGGAAGGCGTGGCGTACCGTTCCAGCGCTTCCCAGAAGGGTGTATTTACCGTTCAATATCCAGAAGAGAAATTGCCGGT
>JBDKTF010000299.1:0-3484 GCA_039680295.1 Anaerolineaceae bacterium | reverse complement strand
TTTTTCTTCTTCGCGTCTTTTCGCGGTTGCGGTTTTGTCCATCACCGTCCAACGGCAAGGACGAGGCAAAAGCAGGCTTCACTGCAAAGTGATCCTTTTTGCCTCGCCCCGACGGCTCCATCCGTGGATTAAAAAAGTTGGATCTCGGGCTGCGCCCTCGATCCAACCTACGTTTTTCATTTTCACAAATTCGCGTTCTTTTGTTTTTTTCTTCGCGTCTTTTCGCGGTTACGGTTTTATCCATCCCATCCGTTTCATCCGCAAAATCCGTGGATCATCTTTTCATTATCCTTCGTGTCAATTCGTGGATTGTTCTTCTTCGTGTCTTTTCGCGGTTACGGTTTTATCCTTTGTGTTCTTCGTGCTCTTTGTGGTTCCTTTCCTTCTACCCCACCGACTGCCAGAACTCGTCCAGCGCGGCAAACATCGCATCGGGGCGCTCGAAATGCGGCAGACCCAGCGTGGGCGCCACCTTCACCGCGCGGATGTTCGGATTGCGGTGCAGCACACCCGGCAGCATATCAAACTGGGTATAGCTGTCACGGTCGTAAATGACCAGCGCGGGCACATCCAGCGGCTCGTAAAACTGCACTGCCATATCCGGCGTGAACAGATCGCCCGCGATGAAGTGCAGCGGCGCATGCTCCGCCCCCGGCTGGTGCGCGCTGATGTAGGCATATTCCACCATCTCCTGCGGAACAATGCCCTCGAAACTGCGCTGCAGGAACCACTCAATGCTGCGCCGCGTGGTGATCAGATCGAACAGCGGGCGCCCCCACAGCGCGAACGCCAGCGCGTTGTAGACATTGAAGCGCTTTACCGGCAGATACGCGCGCTGTGAAGCCACGCTGGTGCCGCGGGCTCTGAACCCGGTGGGCGAGATCATCGTCAGCGAACGGAATCCCCTGGGATACCCCGCCGCCGCGCGGGTGGCAAACTCCGCGCCCAGCGAAAGCGCCACCACATCCGCCGGTTAGCCCACCTGCGTCTGTAAGAAATCGATCAGCGCCGCGGCGTACAGGGCAGGCGAATATGCCCGCGGCAGCCGTTCCGAAAAGCCAAACCCCGGCAGGTCCAGCGCCAGCACCGGGCGCGCGGCGCGGTAATGCTCGAAAATGGGCGCCATCTCGTGCGCGCTCGCCGCCGCATTCACACTGTGCACCAGCACCAGCGGTGTACCCGTAGCGTGCCGGTCGTGATAATAGCTCACCTTTCCGGCGTTCTGCGTGAATAAGAAATCCCGGTCCGCCGCCAGCGCATCCGGCAGGGGAAGCTCGTGATTAATGCCAAATCTGCTGTACAGAATCCAGGCAGTTGCCGCCGCCGTGATCGCACCGGTGAAGATGCCCGCGCCGCGCGCGATTGCACCGCCCACACTGCATCGTTTTGAACAACAAGGAGAATTGTCTGCCATCATGCACCTCCTCCTCTAATTATATGAAAAGACCCGCCGGTTACAAGCGGGAAAACCGCAACTTTTGCCCGCGGTTTGCGTAGATTTTAATGGAACAGGAGGAACAAATGACAGAAGAACGCGAGCATGTACCCTGGTTTTTAGTGCCTTTCTGGGCAATCTGGAAGCTGGTGGTGGGCATCATCGCCGTCACCGGACGGCTGGTCGGCGCCATTTTGGGGCTGGCGCTGATGATCGTTGGTCTGGTGCTGTGCGTCACCGTGGTGGGACTGCCGGTGGGCATCCCGCTGATGCTCTTCGGATTTATGCTCACCCTGCGCAGCCTGTTTTAATCCGACGGACACTGGAGGGGGAATTGTCATATCGCGCCCGGCAGCCTTGAGGGCAAATCATCGGGGTTGACCACCGCCCGGGGGGTGATTCCACAGCAGGGATCACCCCCCGGTTTTTCTTCGCACCCGGTTGAATCCACTCCCTCTGCAAGCGGTTTGGCGCATCTCCACCGGGGCGCGCGATCCATCGTAACAGTACAAATCATCCCTCGTTTTCAGACAAATGTAATATCTGACGCGCTTCGTTCCAGACTATAATAAGAATGTTCCTTTTTATTTATAGCCCTTGCCTGTGAGACAGGATCATGGAAAACCAAATAATTACATGCTCTGTTAATGGTAATGTCGTTTCTGTTCCCTCCCAGTATTTCGGTTGGAGTCTGGCGCGCTATCTGCGCGAAGTCCTCGGTCTGACCGGGGTGAAACAGTCCTGCGACAGCGAAGGCGCATGCGGCGCCTGCAACGTGATCATCAACGGGAAAGCCAAACGCGCCTGCCTGACCAAAGTCTCCACCCTGGATCAGGCTCGCATCGAGACGATTGAAAGCCTGCAGTACGCGCCCGGCGAAACGCCGCATCCGCTGCTGCAAACCGTGGTGCAGGACGGCATTTTCCAATGCGGATACTGCGCCCCCGGCGCGCTACTCTCTGCCAAAGCGCTGCTGGATGAGAACCCCAATCCCACCGAAGCGGAGATTTCGCGCGCCATTTCCACGGTCATCTGCCGCTGCGCCGGTCTCAACCGCATGGACCGCTCCATCCTGCGCGCCGCCGCCATTCTGCGCGGTGACGAAAAGAGCATCTGGACGCCGCAGGACACCGAAAAGGAAGAACGCATCCTCAACCGCATCACCGGGCGCGAAAAATTCACCAACGACCTGTCCTTCCCCGGCATGTTGTACGCCAAAGCGGTGCGCGCCGGTTCGCCGCACGCGCGCGTGCTGAAGGTGGACGTGAGCCGCGCGGAAGCCATGCCCGGCGTGCACAAGGTGCTCACCTCACGCGACCTGCCCGGTCGGAACCTGATGGGCTCCATCACCCCCGACCAGCCCGTTTTCTGCGATGAAAATAACCCCGTCCGATACGTGGGCGACTGCCTGGCGGTGGTCGTGGCGGATACCCGCGAACAGGCTGAAGCCGCCGCGGATGCCGTGGATTTCGAACTCGAAGCGCTGCCTATGATCACCTCGCCGGAAGAAGCGCTCGCTCTGGGCGCGCCCGTGCTGCACGAACGCCTGAAAGAAGCGCACCCCGAAGAACCCAACGTGCTGGCGCACTTCTCCACCCGCAAGGGCGAGGAAGACGCCGGATTTGCGCACGCCGATGTGATCGTTGAAGGCGATTATGAAGTTCCCTTTGTGGAACATGCGTATATGGAAATCGAAACCAGCATCGCTGTGCCCCAGGCAGACGGTTCCATCACCGTTTACTGCGGCACGCAGGGTCCGGTGGAAATGCAGCATCAGGTGGCAGCCTCGCTGGACCTGCCCATTGAGAAGGTTCGCATCGCCCACCAGTTCATGGGCGGCGGATTCGGCGGCAAGGAAGACATCACCGGTCAGATTCACGTGACGCTGGCAGCCATGCTGCTCGGCAAACCCGTCAAAGCCACCTGGTCGCGCGCTGAATCGATCGCGGTCAGCACCAAACGCCACGCCATGCACATGCACTACAAAACCGGCGCCACCCGCGACGGCAAACTGGTGGCTGGCGAAGCCCGCATCCTCGGCGACACCGG
>JBDKTF010000616.1:0-5319 GCA_039680295.1 Anaerolineaceae bacterium | reverse complement strand
TTGTACAAGTGGGTTCGTTTTTGAGGAGACACCATGCAACTCTTCACCATCGGTTTTACGCAAAAATCCGCGCAGAAATTCTTCGACCTGCTGGAAAGAAACGGGGTGGAATGCATGATTGACATTCGCCTGCATCCCGAAGGTCAGCTTGCTGGTTTTGCCAAGAAAGAAGATCTGCGCTATTTTCTGAAAGAACTCATTCAATGCGATTATCAATACCTTGAACAATTAACGCCCACGGCAGAAATTATGAAAACGTACCGCAGTGGAAAAGATCCAGTGAAATTCGAAGCATCTTTCAACGCATTAATGGATAAACGCGATATCCCCACCACGTTGGACCGCGGTCTGTTTGAAGAAAAGGTCTGCTGCCTGCTCTGCGGCGAATCGAAACCCGATCACTGCCATCGACGCTTCGTAGCGGAACGCTTGGCGAAGGAGTGGGGTGACGTAACGATCATCCATCTATAATCAATAAAAAAGTGCAGACATCACACCCTCAGAATTTTGATCAAAATAAAACTCACCCGTAACGAATCGGTATCTTTGCGGTTAATCATTACAGATTAATCGGCACGAGTAATGCAATTAACAATTCTGTTCGGGTGATTTTTGATCCTTCCCAAGCTGAATTTAATGTATGCCTGATAGAATGGCAATATTGTGCAGGACACAGGAAAGACAATTTCAGGGTGATGAAATTTCTCGCCCAGCGGGCAAAACCAGAATACCAACCGGTCGCAGCCCATCGCCGTTTTTCCATCGTAATTCAAGGAGTTTTTATGTTGCGCAATTTGTGGTACCGGTTCGGGCGCGCCCTGGTCAGTTTTCTGGCGCGCGGAATTCTGGACTTGAGTATTCGTACCAAAGCCCCCATTCCCCAAGGACCGGTCATTCTGGCGGCGAATCACCCCAGCACTTCAGATCCCGCCATTCTCACCACGTTGATGAATGAAAAAATCAGCGTCCTCATTCTGGATACGCTGTTCAAAGTGCCTCTGTTTGGCAAATCTCTGCGTTTCTGCGGGCATATCCCGGTGGTTTACGGTAAAGGTCAGGAAGCGCTGGACGCCGCTGAAGCGCTGTTAAAATCCGGCAAAAGTGTTGCCATTTTCCCCGAAGGTTTGATCAGTCCGGAAGGCGGTTTCAATCCCGCGCACAGCGGATTGGCGCGACTGGCGTTGAGCAGTGGTGCGCCGGTGGTGCCGGTGGGTATTCACCTGGACCAAAAACAGCTCCATTGGGTGCACACCAATGTGGAAGGGCGCGATGAAGTTGGAGCGTGGTATTTTCACGGACCCTATGCCATGACGGTTGGTCATGCGCTGCAATTTCAGGGCGAAGTGCAGGATCGCGCAAGGGTGAAGGAAGTGACCACCGTGATCATGGAGCGCATCATCAGTCTGGCGGGTGAGAGCGCGGCGCGCAATCGTCTGGCGCGGCGCATGAATGTGATGGATACCATGCGCTGGCTGGCATGGATTCCGGTGCGGTTGGTTCGATCGTGGTCGGCGTTTGCCACGGTGCGCATTCGCTATTGATTGATCGTTTCTCAATGGAAGATAAAACGCGAGCCTCGAATTTCGAGGCTCGATTGATTCAAGGGTTCAAGGATGATTCCGGGTCCATCAGGTCGGGAGGAATGGGCGCCGCGGGATCCTCGCAAAAGCGCAGCCAGCGGCGCAGCATACGCGTGGCGGGCTGATCTTCCACAAACATGACCGCCAGATTTGCGTGGTGCCCACCCGGGACAAGGTACACTTCCACCGGGCAGGTCCCGCTGGAAGAAAGCCGCCGGGCAAACGCCAGCGCGTTTTCCAGATCCACCAAAGGATCCTGATCACCGTGGATGATGAGCGCGGGAGTGGTTTCATCGCCGTGGATAAATTTGATGGGATCGGCGGCGTCCCAGTCGTCTGGATTGCCCATGTACGCGGCGATCATGGCGCGCAGTTCGGGGACGGTGCAATCCGCAAAACTGATCGGTCCGCTGATGGAAAAGTATCCGCCGAATTTTTCGTATGTCACGCTGGAGCATCCACGGCGGCTGCGATCATAGATCAGCAGCGCCGCCAGCTCTGCTCCGGCAGAATGTCCGCCGGCGATCACCCGATCCACGGTGATGCCGTGCACCGATAGAACGCGCATCCCAATATCCAGCCCGGCGCACACATCGTCCACCTGCGCCGGAAAGCGAAACATGGGCGCCAGGCGGTAGCCCGCCAGCAGGGTGGGATAACCCATTTCGGCAAAGAAATGTCCCACAAAACGGTAAATCTGCGGATTGCCGGAATACCATCCCCCGCCGTGAACAAAGTACACCAACGAACGACGGCGTTCCGTGGCTTTGGCGGGATAATAAATCAACACCGTCTGGTTGGGATACGGTCCAAAATTGACCCGTTCTTCAATGACATCCGCTTCGGTTCTGTGTAAATTTTCCGATAATAATTTGCCAAGGATGGGCGCCACTCCCAGCCGGTCATGGACTGTCCAGGGATTGGTCAGATAACTGCTCATGGGTGTCCGTCCTTCAGTGATGAGAGGTTTTATTGAAATGGTTATACCATATCCCGGTGGGCAATGCCATGAGGTTGCCGAATCGCGGCGACATTGATTACCATGCATCGCAACGAACATTTTTGGGAAGGCGCCTATGTCAGAATGCATTGGGCTTATACTTATCCTGAATTGCACTGTCATTTCCTTTATCTGTTTGCCGATCGCAGGTGATAAAAATGGACAACGAACTAACCGAAGACATTCTGGAACGTAACGGCTGCCCCCTGCATTACTGGGTAGGCGGTGTGGAAGGTGCGCCCTGGGTTATCTTCACCCACGGCGCGTGCGTGGATCACTGTTCGTTTGATCCCATTGTGGCAGCTGCGGCGCAAAAATACCGCGTGCTCACCTGGGATGTGCGCGGGCACGGCATCTCACAGCCCATGGGCGAAGCCTTCACTGTTCCGCTGGCGGTTGACGATCTGATGGCGTTGATGGATCGGGTGGGCGCGCCGCGCGCTGCATTTGTCGGGCACTCCAATGGCACATATATCATGCAGGAGCTGGCGTTTCGGCACCCGCAGCGCGTTCAGGCGTTGGTGATTGCCGGGGGAACCTGCATCACCTGGCAGCGCCCTCCTTTCGAAGAATGGATCACCCGCAATTCTGGCGCTATGATGGCGCTCTTTCCATATGAAACGCTCAAAAAAGCCGGTCTTCCGGCTGTGTCTGCACGCAGGGATGTTCAGGAATACACCTATAACGCCTATTCCATGCTCTCCCGCCGAGACTACCTCACCATCTGGAAGGGCGTGTCCAACTCGATACACGCTGAACCGGATTACCGCATCACCCAGCCGCTGTTGCTGATCCACGGCGATGACGACCGCATGGGCGATACCCTTAAAGTGGCGCCGTTGTGGGCAAAGCGTGAACCCAACTGCCGCTATGAGGTAATCCCCAATGCCGGGCACTTTGTCATCATGGATCAGCCGGAAATTTTCACCCGCCTGATGATGGACTTTTTAAGCCAATGGGTCTGATCACGCTCATTCACCGCCGCGTGGCGGAAGCGCAACGGGGTGAGAACCCCACCGTTCTGTGTCGGATGCCGTCGGGCTGGGCAGTGATGGGTGACACGCAGTTTTTGCGCGGATACTGTCTGCTGCTGCCCGATCCGGTGGTTCCCGACTTAAATGCGCTGGACGAGAATGGGCGCACCCGCTTCCTGCTGGATATGACGATCATTGGGGATGCGCTGCTGGAAGCCACCGGGGCATTCCGCATCAATTACGAGATTTTGGGGAACAGCGAAGCGGCGCTGCACGCGCACATTTTCCCCCGCTACGCGGAAGAACCTGAAGCGCTGCGCAAAGGACCGCCTTTCTTTTACCCGGCAGAGGTACAGCGGGGCACTCCCCTGGATCTGAGCCGCGACCGCGACCTGATGGAGCGTATCGGCGCCAACATTAAGCGCAGATTATAAAAATTGTGCACCTATTGTAAAACGACCCCGGGCGTGGTGTAATCAGTACAGACTTTCCGGGGTTTTTCGTTTATTGGGCAATTTTTTGTAAAAATGAATTTAAAAAAGCTTTTTTCTTTTGAGGCGCTGTCTCGTTTTTTGCCTCTGGGTATTGCATTCCTGCTCGGTTTCTGGTTGGTCGTGATCCGTCCACTGGGACCCCACCTGTCACAACTCCCAGGCGATTTAGGAGACGGTCGTTTCAATAATTACGTGCTAGAACATTTCTACCGCTGGGTCTCCGGGCAGGAGCCAGACTTCTGGAATGCACCCTTTTTTACCCCCTATACCGATACGATCGCATTCAGCGACAATCTGCTCGGCTCGGCGCCTTTCTATGCGTTGATCCGGGGCATGGGATTGGACCGTGAAAGCGCTTTTCAGGGCTGGTACCTGTTGAGCTTCCTGCTCAATTACACAGCCGCCGCTTTTGCCCTCACCCGAATGAAATTCAAACCGTGGAGCGCCGCGCTGGGGGCATTCTTCTTCACTTTTGGGCTGCCTGTATTGGCGCAGGAAAATCACGCCCAACTGGCATATCGTTTTGGCGTTCCGCTTGCCTGTTATTTCCTGTGGAAATTCTTCCAGCAGCCGCGCTTGAAGACGCTGTTTGGCGCAGCGTTCTGGACGGTGTGGCAGCTCTACCTGAGCATATATCTGGGCATTCTGCTGGGTATGCTGCTGGCAGTGATGCTCGTACTGCTGCCTTTCTTCTATCCCTCCCACCGGCGCTGGGGAGCGTTCTGGAGCCTGCCCGACCGGTTGCGGGAGGCGTGGCACGCGGCAAGAATCCGCGAGCGCATCGGCGCGCCTGTTCTGACAGGGGCATCTGTGCTGGCAGCGGTTCTGCTGATGCTGCCTTATCTTGGCGCCACGCGTACCTACGGTTTTTTCAGGGGGTGGGATGAGGTGTCGCTGACGCTGCCGCACTGGCAGAGCTACCTGCTGGCGGATAATTCGCTGATCTGGCAGTGGGTGACCGGGCGGGGCAGTTTTCTGGAACCCTACCTGACAGATTTTCCGCTGCGCCATGAACACCAGTTATTCCCCGGTTTTGCTCTGCTGATTTTGCTTTTCGCGGGTCTGTTTCTCTGGCGGCGGGCGGAACCGGCTCACCGCCGGGCAGCGCTGGCAGCTCTGGCAGCGGTGGCTGTGCTGATGACGGTCACTTTTCTCTGGGATGATTTTTCGCTGTATCGTTACATCTGGAAGCTGCCGGGGATGAAAAGCCTGCGCTCGGTCACGCGCGTCCAACTGGTGTTGATGTTTCCCCTCTCCGTTTATCTTGCGGC
>JBDKTF010000178.1:0-2002 GCA_039680295.1 Anaerolineaceae bacterium | reverse complement strand
TTGTTTTGGGGCACCACCCGTTGTACTGGTTCATCCACAAAGAAGGCAACGCGATTAAGAAGCTGCTTGCGAACAAACATGCCCTGTATCTGCACGGTCATTTACACGAAGACGAGTATGAAACCATCAGTAGCGGCGAAACCCTGACGACCGTTCAGGCGGGCGCCGCCTTTCAGGGATCGGAAGCCTCGCCTTACGTCAACCGAATTTTGTGGTGCGCATTGGATGACGACCGCTGCGAGCTCTGGGCGGAACCGTTGCAGTGGTCCATGAATCAACAGGCATGGGTGCTGGATGGCGTGGCGTTCGCACCAGAGCTTAAATATCCAGGCGGTGATCGCTGGGTGTTACCCATACCCGCGCCTTTCGAGCCTCGCGAAGCAACGCCGCAGGTGAAATTATCAATCCCTTCGGATCGTGCGCCTGTCTATCCGAGTTTAAAACTCATGCCAGGATGGATGGAAGTATCGGCAGACTTTCTGACGAAGCAAAACCAACCTCTGGATGATGCGTTGACGATGGATTTTTTCGACGGCGATATCATGTCCTTTCGATATGCGCTTTCTCCCCGCGTTCCTCGCCGTGAAATGGTGGAAACGCTGGTGAAGGAAGTGCGCAAACAAATCATGCAGCCTCAGAACAGTTTCATTCTCTTAACGGGCGCCGGAGGCGAGGGAAAGTCAACGGTTTTATTGCAGGCGGTTTGTGACATTGCGCTGCAAATTCCGCAGGTGCGGGTGTTGTGGCGAACTGCCCCCGATGCTGCGTGGGCGCAGTTGGGTGATTTGCCCGCTTTTGAGGGTAAATGGATCATCGCCTCGGATAATGCAGATTTGGGAGCCAAAAGCCTTGCAGAGGTGGTGCAAAATCTGAAGCGGCAGGATATTGTGTTGTTGATGACAGCGCGGGATACCGATTGGAGAGCACTCAAACTGTCTGAATCTTTCTGGAACAGAAACCTCAATTATGTAGAAAAACATCTCGCCGGATTAACCGAAGCGGATGCGGCGCGCATTATTGCCGCCTGGTCTGAGCTTCCAAAAAATGGACTGGGACGTTTAAACGGGCTTTCAGTGGAAGCGGCTCAAAAACGTCTCTTGGAAATGACTCAGCCAAATCGCGAATATATCGAACAGGGCGCATTTCTGGGGGCGATGCTCAGCGCCCGTTACGGTGAGGGGCTGAAATCCAGAGTATCCAATTTATTGTCCCGCCTGGAGCAGCGACCTGCGCCGGGAAAGCACGGCACATTGATGCATGCATTTGCCTATATTGCTGTGCTGCACGCCGAAAACATCTTGATCCTGACCCAGGATGTGCTGGCAGAAGCACTCAACTGCACCCGCGCGGAGCTGATGCAGGAAGTGATTTTCCCTCTGGGGGAGGAAGCCGCCATTTCAAGGAAGATGGGCAGCCGGGTATTGACCCGTCATCGTGAAATTGCCCGGGTGGCAGTGGATGTTTTATTTGATGAACATGGCATTTCCATGGAAGAGCTGTATGTAGATTTATTGGAAGCCGCCATGCATGTACGCCCCGATGATGACCATTGGACAAGGTTGCCCAATTTGATGCAATCCGTGGACATTGACATCGCCATCCAATTGGCTGAGATCCTGTGTGAGATCGAACCGGCGAACGAGGTCTACCTGGTGACGCTGGTTAAACTGCTGAGAAACAATGATCAATCCGGACTGGCGGTGAAAAAGATTCTACGATCGGCTCAAAAAGTGAAGCGCGACCGCGCTTTTTATATGGAATGGGCAACCTGCGAAGGGAATTTGCGGCATACCACCCTGGATACCTGGCTGACCGCGGTCTGTCTGGCGGATGATCCGATGCTGGGTTTCCCGACCCGAGACGATGTGATGATGGGTCTGGCAGGATTGAGCGCCTGCTTCCAGCACTTAATGGATGATTACCCCACCCATTCTCAATTTACCCGCGCGTGTATCGCTTCCACCTGGCTGGCTGTGCAGTTGCGACCCCGTGAGGATGCGCT
>JBDKTF010000366.1:0-4859 GCA_039680295.1 Anaerolineaceae bacterium | reverse complement strand
TTTCTTTCAAACGGCTGGCAGCGCGGGTGATTTCAGCGCTGTCGCACTGATAGAAGGTTGGATCAGCCATTGCAACACTCAAGCGGTGTTGTTCCGTCTCCAATGCCTCAATGCGCGACGGAAGCTCGGCAAGCTCCTCTCTGATCGCTTCAAGGGCGCGCTGTTCCTTATAAGACATTCGCTGCGAATGAACCTTCACTATCTGAGGCGCTGCGGTGATGGCTGCTGATGTTTTAGATGCTTTCAAGTTCGTTTGCGCGGCAGCTTCTTCCTGGCTCTGGCGTAACCAGTCGTCATAACCGCCAACGTACTCTTTTGCGCCTCCCGATCCGTCCAGAACGATCGTGCTGGTTACCAGGTTATTGAGAAACGCCCGGTCGTGGCTGACCAGCAGAAGCGTCCCGCTGTATGCCAGAAGCAGATCCTCCAACAATTCGAGCGTCTCGATATCCAGGTCATTGGTTGGCTCATCCATCACGAGCAGGTTAGCCGGATGAGCAAACAGACGCGCCAGCAGCAGACGATTACGTTCGCCGCCCGATAATGCGGTGATTGGGGCATGGACCCGTTCGGATGAGAAAAGAAAATCTTCCAGATATCCGATCAAATTGCGCGATTTGCCGTTGATGGTGATTGTGTCTCGTCCCTGACCCACATTATCCAGCACAGAGAGTTTCTCATCCAACTGCCCCCGCAATTGGTCGAAGTATGCCACTTCCAGATTGGAACCCTGACCAACTTCACCCGCCTGTGGAACCAACTCGCCCATGAGCACCCGGAGGAGTGTGGTTTTGCCTGATCCATTTGGACCGATGATCCCAACTTTGTCGCCGCGTCGGATCGTGGTGGAAAAATCACGGATGATCTCGCGCTCACCATAAGCATATCGAATATTCTCGGCTTCGATCACCAGACTCCCGGAACGGCGCTCCTCCTGAATCTGCATGTGCGCTTTACCCGGCTGGGCACGCCGCTCCTGGCGGATTTCACGCAGACGTTTAAGTGCCCGTACCCTGCCTTCGTTGCGTGTCCGTCTGGCTTCGATCCCTTTCCGAATCCACTGCTCTTCCTGAGCCAGCTTTTTATCAAAAGAGGCGTTCTGTTCCTGTTCGGCATTCAACATGGCTTCTTTGCGTTGTAAAAATGTGGTGTAGTCGCAATTCCAGTCAAACAACCGTCCGCGGTCCAGCTCGATGATCCTCGAAGCCAGGTTTTGCAGAAAAACACGATCGTGAGTGACGAAGAGCAGTGTTCCACCCCAACGCATCAGGAAATCTTCCAACCAGTTAATGGCATCAACATCCAGATGATTGGTTGGTTCATCCAGCAGAAGCAGGTCGGGTTTGCATACCAGACCACGTCCCAGCAGCACACGACGTTTCATCCCCGCAGATAGTACCTCAAACCGCGCCTGTGGATCCAGCTGCATCTGCGAAATGACCTGGTCGACCTGTAACTGCTGCTGCCATGAATCCTCGTTGGGTTCCGGTGAATGATCCAAACCCGAGGCGATGACCTCATAAACCGAACCGCGCAAATCCTGTGGCACTTCCTGAGGCAGATAGGCAGTGCGCAGTTTTTGCTGCCTGAACAGGTCGCCGCTGTCTGGCGTCAGATCTCCGTGGATCAATTTCAATAGGGTGGATTTACCCACGCCGTTGCGTCCCAGCAGACCAACCCTTTCGCCCCGTTCGATTTGCAAATTAATATCTTCGACGAGAAGTGGTCCGCCAAAACCCAGACTCACCTCTTGCAAGCTAATCAATGCCATATTTGTTCATTTCCTTTGTGCGGGAAAATATACTATATAATCGTCGATCTCGGAATGGGTCGGCCTGGCTTCAGTTTCCACAGCGAATTTGTTCCAGAGGTATGAAATTGCATTTCTGATTTTGGCCTGATTCCACCAAGAGGGTGTGAGAGGGACAAAAAAACCACCTTCAAATCAGGTGGTTTCAGCATTGTGCCCCCAGAGGAATTCGAATCCTCGTTTTGGCCTGATTCCACCTCGATGGTGTGAGAGGGACAAAAAAACCACCTTCAAATCAGGTGGTTTCAACATTGTGCCCCCAGAGGAATTCGAATCCTCGTTTTGGCCTTGAGAGGGCCACGTCCTGGGCCGCTAGACGATGGGGGCGGTCAACGGCGCTCATTTTAACATAGTCCCGGTCAATCGTCAACAAATTTGTGTTCTTATTCCAATTATTATCTCTTGGGTCGATATTCTCCAGGTTTTATTGTATAATCACGCAAAATAGATCAGGAGGTTTACCGTGAAATATCGACATTTGGGTAAGGCGGGTCTGAAAATATCCGAACTGTCACTGGGCGCCTGGGTGACATATGGTGGTCAGGTTGGACAGGACATTGCAAAACAGTGTATGGTCGCCGCTTATGACGCCGGTGTGAACTTTTTTGATAATGCCGAGGCATATGCCAGCGGCAATGCTGAAATTGTGATGGGGAACGTGCTTAAAGAAATGGGCTGGCGGCGTGAAAGTTATATCGTTTCCACCAAAATATTCTGGGGTGGCAGCGGACCCAATGACCGCGGGCTTTCATATAAGCATATTGTCGAAGGCGTAAACAATGCGCTGCGCCGTTTGCAATTGGAATACGTAGACCTGGTTTACTGCCATCGACCGGATCCAGAGACGCCTATCGAAGAAACAGTGCGTGCCATGGATCTGATCATTCGTCAGGGGAAAGCATTTTATTGGGGCACCTCTGAATGGTCTGCCGCGGATATTTTGCGTGCCGATGGCATTGCTCGTCAGTACGGGCTTACGCCACCTTCAATGGAACAACCGCAGTACAATCTGCTGCACCGCGAACGTTTCGAAGTGGAATATGCGCCCATTTATAAGGAACTGGGATATGGTACGACCATCTGGTCGCCGCTGGCTTCGGGGTTACTTACGGGCAAATACAACAACGGCATTCCACAAGGCAGCCGTGCGGCACTTCCCGGGTATGAATGGCTCCAAAAGGAGAGCATCACTCCGGAACGCATCGCGAAAGTGAAAGCGCTTCAACCGATTGCGGATGAATTGGGTTGCAGTATGGCGCAGCTTTCATTGGCTTGGTGTCTGAAAAATCCCCATGTCAGTACGGTCATCACGGGCGCCAGCCGGTTGGAACAATTCCAGCATAACCTGGGCGCGTTGGAGGTAGTGGACGCGTTGACACCCGAGACGATGGAGCGTATGGACGGTATTGTGGGAAAACCCACACAGGAAGAGTAAATAACCATGAACCGGAACGGATGAAACGTTCCGGTTCTTCTATGATTCATCCCAGGGCATCACGGACAGATCTTTTCCATTCAACTGGAGAAGGTAGGGGTGTGATACTCCCAGGTAGACCGCAGAAATCGAAGCGGTATCTACGGTGAGCCTTTGGAAATGTTTCAACGGCATCCCAAGGTAGTGAGCAACCAGCAGTTTAATCGAGTCAGAGTGCGAAAAGCAGGCAACCATTTCTTTTTTGTCGTGTGATGCAGCGATCCCATCCACCGCAGTCACCAGACGCATTTGCGCTTCAGAAAAACTCTCACCTCCCGGAAAACGCATTTCTTCCGGGTGATTCTGAACGGTTTCCCATTCCTTCGATTTGCGGAGCTGATCAATGGGGCATCCCTGCCAATCGCCAAAATTGATTTCCGCCAGATTATCGCAAATTTGAATGGTCAGACCCAAATGGTTTGCCAGTGGTTCGGCAGTTTCCACCGCCCGTTCCAATGGACTGGAGTAGATTGCCCGGATGGGCTGGCTGCCCAGAATGGGGATTAATGCGTCTGCCTGATGTCGCCCCTTCTCGTTGAGGTGTACGTCGGGAAGGTGACCTGCAAGACGTTTGCCTACGAAATCATTTTCACCGTGACGGATCAGTAGAAGGATTGCCATGTTCCTCCGATGGAGGGGAGGGTATTCGGGACGTCAAAGCAGCCGCCTGTGCCGCTCGCCAACGCGCTAGGCGATCCGCGATACCGGCTTCATATCCCTGATCTGAAGGTTTATAGAAAACAGTTCCGAGGACGGAGCCGGGTAGATACTGCTGCGGAATGAAATGTCCTGTATAGAGGTGGGGATATTTATAGCCCTTGCCGTGCCCCATGGCAGGACCATCGCGGCTGGCATCCATCAGGTGGGTTGGAACATCCCCTGCACCGGATTGTGAGATGTTTTCCAGAGCCTGATAATATGCCCCGGCGGAGTTGGATTTGGGCGCGGTCGCCAGATAAAGGGTGGCTTCGACGATGGGATAGATGCCTTCGGGCATACCCACATACTCAAACGCCTGCGCGGCAGCGTTTGCTACCACCAGACCCTGCGGGTCTGCCATCCCAATATCCTCGCCAGAGAGGATGATCAGGCGGCGCAGGATAAAGCGCGGATCTTCACCAGCGTAAATCATTTTGGCAAGCCAATAGAGGGCGGCGTCGGGGTCTGATCCGCGAACAGACTTAATGAAAGCCGAAATTGTATCGTAATGCGCATCACCATCTTTATCATACAGAACGGCGCGCTGTTGAATGGATTCCTGTGCAACATCCAGACTGATGTGGATGACGCCATCCGACCCCGGCGGGGTGCTTTCCACCGCCAGTTCCAGGGCATTGAGTGTGTTGCGGGCATCGCCTCCTGCGGTGCGGATGAGGTGAGCGCGGGCGTCGTCATCCAGGCAAAGTTGGCGGCTTCCGTATCCGCGTTCCGGGTCAGTCAATGCTCGGTCGACTAGAATGCTGATCTGGGCTTCAGTGAGGGGATGAAGCTGGAAAACTCGTGAACGGGATACCAGCGCCTTGATCACCTCAAAATATGGGTTCTCTGTAGTTGCGCCGATGAGCGTTACCATGC
>JBDKTF010000125.1:0-8083 GCA_039680295.1 Anaerolineaceae bacterium | reverse complement strand
GCCCACCTTTTCAAGCTTCATGACGATCTGATCGCGCGCGCATGTGAATTGGTGGAATCTTGTGAATGTACCGACGGCTGCCCATCGTGTGTGGGACCCGGCGGCGAGGAAGGCTCTGGTGGCAAAGCCGAGACGCTTGCCATTCTCCATGCCCTGCGCCCGTTGGACGCGCAACTCTCCCACCCAGAGGGTCGGGCGCTCCCCGGCTAGTCTGCTTTCCCAAACCGCCCGCCTGTGGGATAATTAGGTTATGGATATGGAATCCCTTGCCGAAAAATTAAAATCCATGGGTGTAAAACTGGGAACGCAGGCGCCGCCTCCGCCGCCTGCTGCTTCATCTCGCACCCGTATTGAAGATGTGGTCGCTGGCGAAGTGATCCGAACCATCTATGGCGAAGTTTTTGTTTCCACCCAGACCTTTCCGTTGGGTCATCTGCACGGGTCGACCCACCTTGACGGCAGCATTTCTCTCAACGGTCTACTGCATTGGGGGCGTATCTCTCTTGACAGCAATCTCGTTTCCTCAGATTTTGTCTTTATGGATACTGAAACCACCGGTCTGGCAGGGGGAACCGGTACCGTGCCGTTCATGGTTGGCGTAGGCAGATTTACATCCGAGAACTTCATCCTGTCGCAGTTTTTCATGCGTGATCCAACCGAAGAACCTGCGCTGCTGGCAGCCGTTAATGAATTTTACAGTCCATGCCGGGGTTGGGTGACCTTCAACGGAAAAACCTTCGATGCTCCCCTGCTCAACACCCGTTACACACTGCACGGCATCACTTCCCCGCTCCCCGGTGCCCCCCACCTGGATCTGCTGCCGTTGGCGCGTCGCTTGTGGCGTGATCGTTTACCCAGCCGCTCGCTTGGTTATCTTGAAACCAGTATTTTGGGGTTGGAACGAACGCAGGAAGAAGTTCCGGGTTGGATGATTCCGCAGATGTATTTTGATTATTTGCACAGCGGTGACGCGAATCCCATCTTGGGTGTTTTTTATCACAACGCCAACGATATTCTATCGCTGGCAGCGCTCTTCCAACACACTGCCAATCTGCTCGATCACCCGCTTTCTATGGAAATTCCCGATGGACTGGATGTGATTGCGCTCGCACGTCTATTTGAAGACCTGGGTGATCTTGAAACTGCCGTTTTGTTGTACGAGCAGGGATTGTCGCAAGGGTTACCCGAAGAATTTTTCTGGCGCACTGTGGAACGATTTGCTGCCATGCAAAAACGCATCGGCGAATGGCAGTCTTCCTGCGCATTGTGGGAAAAAGCCGCTCAACACGGCGACATTTCCGCGCAGGTGGAACTCGCAAAATATCATGAGCACCAGTCCGGCGATCTGACCGCGGCGCTGCGTTGGACGGAAGAAGCATTGAATACCGTTACCGCTCCCGGCGCCTCGCGGGTGCTGCGGTATCAATGGGAAGAAGATTTGCGTCGCCGGCAGCAAAGGCTGCTCAAAAAATGTAAAGAGGGATGATTCGAAAAATGAATCATGGTCAATCTGGTCTGCTTCAGTTAAAATGGGCAGACATTCAATGCAATCAAGGAGATCGACAGCTAGATGATCTATATTGAGACCGGTTCAACCAAACCTTATATCAACCTGGCTTTTGAAGAATATTTTCTGCAGAATCACGACCTGGGGGATGATATATTCATGTTGTGGCAAAACGAACCGACCATCGTGGTTGGGCGTTTTCAGAATACGCTTCAGGAAGTCAATCAGGCATACACCGAAGCCCATCACATCCACCTCATTCGTCGAATTTCCGGCGGCGGCGCAGTTTATCACGACCTTGGCAACCTGTGTTATACCTTTATCTTGAACGGAATCACCCCGGATAAAGTGGATGTGCCGCTTTTTGCCCGCCCTGTGGTAAGCGCGCTGGCAAAATTTGGCATTCACGCAGAAGCCACCGGGCGCAACGACCTGACGCTGGACGGCAAGAAATTCTCTGGAACCGCCATGGCGTTGCAAAAGAAACGCCTTCTCTTCCACGGTACGCTGATGTATGACACCGATCTCACCGTTCTGAGTGAAGCGCTGCGTGTCGCGCCCGATAAGATCGAGTCCAAAGGTGTGAAATCGGTTCGCAGCCGGGTGACCAACATCAAACCCTATGCCCCATCTGATCTGACCATTGAGCAATTCAAGGAAGCCTTGAAGCAGTCGTTTTTTGGCGAAGGCGCCCAGCGTGAATATCACCCAACCCCTGAAGATCTGGCAGCCATTCAAGATCTATCTGTAAAGAAATACCAATCCTGGGAATGGAATTTTGGCAGTAATCCAAGCGCTGGCGTGGTCTACAGTAAACGCTTTACCGGCGGAAAACTGGAAATTCATCTGGATATTGAAAAAGGACAGATCATCTTCTGTCAGATTCGCGGCGATTTTCTTGGTCTATGCGAAGCTGAGGAAGTGGAAAAGCGGCTGACCGGCATTCCCTATCGTGAGGATGCCATCCTCCGCGCGATGGAGGATGTGGATATGAAGAAACATTTCGGTACCATCACACGTGACGAGTTCCTCATGACCATCCTGGGAAAATAAATTCCCGCACAGAACGTACTCCATATCATAAAGCATTCGCCCAGACATGATGTCTGGGCGAATGGATTCTGGATACATAAGATTGAAACCAGCATCCCCCAAAGAGCGCGTTCAGACACCGGCTTTCTTTAACGCTGCCAGAACGATTGCCTGGGCTTCATCCACAATTTCGTTCAGATGATTTTCGCCTCGAAAACTTTCGGCATAGACCTTATAGATGTCTTCCGTGCCCGAGGGACGGGCTGCAAACCAGCCATTTTCAGTGACCACTTTCAGCCCACCAATCGGCGCCCCGTTTCCAGGCGCCTGAGTCAATCGCGCCGTGATCTTTTCTCCTGCCAGCGTATCTGCCTCCACCATCTCCGGCGATAGATTGCCCAGAACCGCCTTCTGCTTCGGCGTTGACGGCACATCCTTGCGCACATAAACCGAGCTGCCAAACTGCTCTTCCAACATTTTGTAATGTTCCGCCGGGTCGCGTCCGGTCGTGGCGGTGATCTCGGCTGCCAATAGATCAAGGATGATGCCGTCCTTATCTGTTGTCCAGACGGTGCCGTCCTTTCGCAGGAAGGAGGCTCCCGCGCTTTCCTCTCCACCAAAACCAAGTGACCCGTCAAGCAAACCATCGACGAAGTATTTAAAACCCACCGGCACTTCCACCAATTTGCGTCCCTGATGCGCTGCCACCCGATCAATCATCGAGCTGGATACCAGCGTTTTCCCCACTGCGGCATTCTTGCGCCAACCCGTTCGACTCTGGAAGAGATACCAGATGGCTACTGAAAGATAATGATTGGGGTTCATCAAACCATGCGAAGGGGTGACGATCCCATGGCGGTCACTGTCGGGGTCGTTTCCAAAGGCGATATCGAAATCTTCGCGTACATTCACCAGACTCGCCATGGCGTATGGGGATGAGCAGTCCATGCGGATCTTGCCGTCGTGATCGACGGTCATGAAACCAAAAGTCGGGTCCACATAAGGATTCACCACTTCAAGATCCAGGTGATAGCGTTCTGCGATCGGCGCCCAAAAGGCGACACTCGCCCCACCCAACGGATCAACGCCAATATGTAGCTTTGCAGTTGAAATGGCGTCCATATCAATGACCTGAATCAGGTCATTCACATAGGGTTGGACGTAGTCGTATTTGTGGGTTGATGGCATCTGAATTGCTTTTTGATAAGGTATCCTCCGTACAGATGTCAAACCTTCCTGCAAAATCGCATTGGCGCGGTTCTGGATTGCTTTCGTGATGGTCGTGTCTGCCGGTCCGCCGCTGGGCGGATTGTATTTGAAGCCGCCATCTTCCGGTGGATTATGGGATGGGGTAATCACCACACCATCTGCCAACCCGGCGGTTCGCTCGCGGTTATAGGTCAGAATGGCATGCGAAATGACCGGGGTCGGGGTATAGCCTGGTCCAGGCTGGATCATCACCTCCACACCGTTTGCCGCCAGAACTTCCACGCTTGTCGCAAATGCCGCCTCAGAAAGCGCGTGGGTATCCATCCCCAGAAACAAGGGTCCGGTCGTACCTTGCGACTGGCGGTATTCGCAAATCGCCTGGCAAATTGCCAGCACGTGATCTTCGTTGAAGGTGTTTCTGATCGAAGACCCGCGGTGACCGGAGGTGCCAAATGCCACTCGATCCGCAGGCAAATTACTGTCCGGGTGGTGGGTATAATATGCCGAAATCAAGCGGGGAACATTCACCAACAGTTCGCGCGGAGCTGGTTTTCCAGCCATTGGATGGTTACTCATGGGTAGATTTCCTCACCTTTCGTAGATCATTCCTCTGGTTACTCTTCTATTATATGACTTTTCCGGATCAGTACTCATCCAGACGACCCTGATTTTCTGGCATCGTCTTAAGGAAAATTCATCCGTCATAGGATAAAGGGCAGAAAAAAATATGCTTTTCCTTCTTTACTAATTTACCCCGAATTGCATATAATATGATCATTCATGGTATTTCCTTTAGCTACAATCAATCTGTAATTCAACGCTGACTTGTATGGCTTGCTTGATCGTGATCGAATAAACTCGTCGGATCATCGAAAGTTGGGTTCCAGTCAGGATGGATTGATTACTGATTATCGGGATGTGTATTTGATTATAGCGGGTACAACCTGAATCCCTTTTGCGCCACTGAAACAAATTAACATTTCTCGCCGGAAACACAGGCGGGAAGCAAAATCAAACTAATCTAGACAACTGCTACACTATTTATCGTGATCGCTGGGTCATCGTATCAATTGGCTGGATGGTTGATATCCTTATCTCATCATTATGGAAAGTGACAATGACACCCAAAGATATTGAACTTCTTAAACAGGCAGTAGAAATCGCACGTCGTGCCCGTCAAAACGGAAACCACCCATTCGGCGCTTTATTGACCGATAAGGATGGCAACATCCTCCTGACCGCAGAAAACACGGTTGTTTCTCAGAAAGACTGCACAGGGCATGCAGAAACCAATCTCATGCGGCTTGCCTCGCACCAGTATGACCCCGATTTCCTCTCTCACTGCACGCTATACACCAGCACGGAACCCTGTGCCATGTGCTCGGGCGCTATCTACTGGGGAGGGGTCGGGCGCGTGGTTTTCGCACTGAGCGAATCTGAACTTTTGGACATGACGGGAGATGACCCGGAAAATCCCACCTTTTCGCTGCCTTGCCGCGAGGTATTCGCCCGCGGGCAGCGCCCCACGCAGGTGGACGGACCCTACAATCTTCCAGCAGCGCGTGAAGTTCACATGGGTTTCTGGCGAAAAGAATCCTGAAGTTATCTTTGTCCATTCATATCCTTTATAGATCGGACAAATAAAACCCTATGAAACAATCGATCCGTACACAAATCATTGTTCTGGTTCTGGCAGTTGTTGGAGCGCTGCTCGTCGGAGCCATCCTCCTTCTGATTGTCAATGCCAACCCTCTTACTGCCTACGGAGCCATGTTGTTGGGTCCGTTCAGCAGCATCTATGGCTTGACAGAAACAATGGTTAAAGCCACTCCTTTGATGTTGATTGGGTTGGGCATTGTCATCGCTTTCCGATCCGGGATTTTGAACATTGGCGCGGAAGGGCAGATGATGATGGGCGCTCTGGCTGGCACCGCGGTCGCGCTTTCCTTCCCCAACCTTCCAGGGTTCCTCCTTGTTCTGCTCACACTTCTGGCTGGATTTCTGGGCGGCGCTCTATACGGCGCCATCCCCGGCGCACTCAAAGCCTACCTGCGCGTGAACGAAATTCTTTCCACCATCATGCTAAATTCGATTGCCCAGCAGTTTCTGGTCTACATGCTGCGCGGTCCATTAATTGATCCGACTGAAATTGCTTACGGCACCGGGTTTCCTCAAACCAGGCAATTGGTTGACTCCATTTGGATGGCACGATTGATCCCTCAAACGCGAATGCATATGGGTCTGATCATCGCCATCCTTCTGGCGGTTGCGGTGTACTTCTTGCTCTGGCGCACCGTTACCGGCTTCCGCATGCGCGCCGTGGGCGCAGGTCCCAAAGCTTCACGCTACTCCGGCATCCGCGTGGAGAAAAACCTGGTGCTCGCCATGGCATTGAGCGGCGGTTTCGCGGGTCTGGCAGGGATTATCGAAGTCCTGGGCATCCATCACCGGCTGATGGACGGTATCACCGCCGGTTACGGTTTTACCGGCATCGTCGTGGCGCTCTTCGGACGTTTACACCCATTGGGTGTGATCCCCGCCGCCATTCTCTTCGGCGGAATGATGCTCGGCGCTGATATGATGCAGCGCGCGGTTGCCATTCCCGCTTCGATCGTAACCACCATTCAAGGTTTGATGGTTCTGTTCGTCGTGGGTACCGATATTTTCATCCGCAAACCGGCATGGACGCAGCAATTGATGCAATCGATCTTCCCAAAACGTAAGGCTCCAGCGAGAGTTGCGTCTGCCGCGACACAATCTACCCCGCCGAGCGAGGAGGAAAAACCGTGATCGAACAACTACTCCAGGCATCTACCATTATGGGCATTCTGGCTTCCACCGTTCGCCTTGCAACACCTTTCCTCCTCGCAGCGTTGGGAGAAATGTTCAACCAACGCGCCGGCGTTTTCAATCTGGGCGTGGAAGGTGTGATGATGATGGGAGCCTTCACCGGTTTCTGGTTCGCCTTAAGAACCGGTTCCCCCTGGGTCGGCATCCTGGCTGCCATCCTCACCGGCATCCTGATGGGGCTTTTAATGGGCTTCGTCAGCATCACATTGCAGGCAGAGCAGGGCATCAGCGGCATCGGCTTGTATATGTTCGGCGTGGGTCTGGCTGGATACCTTTTCCGCATCCTTGTCGGTTACGTCACCAATGTGAACGGATTCCAACCCATTCACATTCCTTTGTTGGGAGATATCCCCGTTCTGGGACAAATTTTCTTCAATCACAACTGGATGGTGTATTTTGCATTCCTCATGGTCCCGGTCTCATGGTTTGTGCTCAACAAGACCACCTGGGGGTTAAAAGTGCGCACCGTCGGGATGACCCCTGCCGCCGCCGATACGCTGGGCATCAATGTAAACCTCATCCGCTATACCTGTTTGATCATCGGCAGCATTGCCGCTGCCCTAGCAGGGGCGTTCCTGACCCTGGGGCACACCAACATGTACGCGGATAATATCACCGCCGGTCGCGGTTTCATCGCAGTGGCGCTGGTCTACTTTGGAAGATGGAATCCAGGTGGAATCATGGGGGGTGTATTCTTCTTCAGTTTTGTGGATGCGCTTCAACTCTGGATTCAGGTGCTGGGGTTGAAGATTCCGTACGAATTTGCCGTCATGTCTCCCTATGTTTTGACGATCGTCGCACTGGTCATCGCTGCGCGGCGCGTCTGGGAGCCTGCCGCTTTGGGAAAACCGTTTAACCGTGAGGGCGGTTAAATGATTTGACATCCAACTATGATCGGTTTTAGCAAAAGGAGAAAAGGTAATGAAACGTTCTGTTCTGATCCTGAGTCTCATCATCATCGCCAGCATGCTGCTGGCAGCCTGCGGTGGACAGGCGAAATCGGACAAAATCCGCATCGCTGTTGTTCTTCCCAGCACCAAAGACGACCTTTCCTGGAGCCAGGGCATGGTCGAGGGTGTCTATGCCGTTCAAAAAGAACTCGGCGAGGATAAAGTAGAGGTCGCCATTAGCGAACGTCTGGGAAGCCCAACCGATGCCGGGGCTGCCATTCGCCAATATGCCTCGCAGGGTTACAACATCATCATCGCCCACGGTTCGCAATACCAGGCTGTGCTCGATGAAATCGCCCCGGATTTCCCCAAGACCTCCTTCGCCTACGGAACTGGTTTCGCGGCGCATGATAACGTCTTCGCCTATGACCCACAATCGCAGGAAGGCGCGTATCTTCAGGGAATCATTGCCGGAAAAATAACCAAGAGCAACATTATCGGCGTCGTTGGACCCATCGAAGCGGGCGACGCGATTAAATACAATCAGGGCTTCGTCCAGGGTGTCAAATCTGTGAATCCTGACGCAGATGTTCGC
>JBDKTF010000454.1:0-4596 GCA_039680295.1 Anaerolineaceae bacterium | reverse complement strand
GTCGGTTATGCTAATGATGTGACGTGGGCGCGCGCCCGCTACGACCCATGGTTTTCTTTCGGGGGTGAAGCATGGAACGAATACAACGTTTTCAGGGCTGTCTTTTGGGGCTGGCTGCCGGAGACGCAGTGGGCACCGCGGTGGAATTTCGCCCGCGCGGCAGCTTTCCGCCGGTCACTGGTATGTCCGGCGGCGGTCCATTCGGTTTGAAAGCCGGTGAATGGACGGACGACACCTCCATGGCGTTGTGCCTGGCGGAGAGTCTGGTGGACCAGGGCGGATTCGACGCCGCCGATCAGATGAACCGCTACCTGCGCTGGTTTCGCGAGGGTTACTGGAGCAGCAACGGACGCTGTTTCGACATCGGCAATACCGTCAGCGGCGCGCTGAACCGTTTTGCAGAAACCGGAGACCCTTTCAGCGGATCCACAGATCCCATGACAGCGGGCAACGGCTCGATCATGCGGCTGGCGCCGGTTGTGCTGTATTACTTCCCCGACCACACCCAGGTCCTTCACTACGCCGCCGAAAGTTCCCGCACCACGCACGGCGCGCTGGAATGTCTGGACGCCTGCCGTCTGCTGGCAGACGTGCTGTACCGCGCGCTGTCTGGCGCCGACAAGAATGCCGTTCTCACGGGCACCGCGCCGAAGGACCTCACCGCTCCTGCGCTGCGCGAGCTGGCGGCGGGCGAATACCGCAAGCTGCCCGCGAAGAAGATTCAGGGAACGGGTTACGTGGTCAAGAGCCTGGAAGCCGCGCTGTGGTGCTTTGACACCACCGGCACTTTTGAGCAGGCGATCCTGGCAGCCGCAAACCTGGGAGACGACGCAGACACCACCGCCGCCATCTGCGGACAGGTGGCGGGCGCCTATTACGGCGTCAGGGCGATCCCTGCCGGTTGGCTGGCAAAACTGGCGCGGCGCGAAGAAATTACCCATCTGGCAGAACGCTTGATGACGCATGAAAAGGCGCTCTGATCGGTGAGCGTGAACCTGCGATCCGCGGCGTGGCGGTGTTTTTTGCCGCATGCAGAGGTCGACGAGGTGACATAAAGCATCATTGACCTGCACAGGCGGCTGTTGTATGCTGATACACAATAAAAAAAGGGGATGATTAAGTTTCAGCGGGCGCCGATGTTTCGGTGGATCGATCGATGCCCAACAGGGGGAAATTTGACCATGAAGGAATTACTGTACCGCAAGAAGAAAATACTCACCACCCTCGCCGGGGTGATTGTCTGGTTCGTGAGCGGATTTCTGGCTGCCCGTTGGTGGGCGGATGTGCGCCTGGATCAGCCGGGATGGGGGCTTTCACTGGCGCTGGTGTTCTCACTGGTCTTCGCGTTTGGATTGACCGTTCAATGGGGTCGTGCGCGGGCGGAACACCCCGTGTCTGATTCGCTCCCTGTGCCGCCCGCCGAAGCGCCGGTTTGCCGCGCTGAGCCGGAGTGCGGCTCCAGATTCACGGCGCTGGAGATCGCGGGCGTGCGCACCACCCTGATGGAACTTAACCGCAGCCGTCTCGCGGGTCGCGGCATGGTGCTGGCGAGCCCATATCAGATGGGATTGATCTGGACCGATGAGCAAAACGAAACCGATCTGCGCATTCTGGTACATCTCACACCGCAGGGAAATGTGACGGTAAACGAGATGCCCGTGGAAGCCACCCACGATGGGATCAGCACCGGCATTCTGGCGGTTTTTCACCAGTTGGAGCAGCTTCCCATGCCCGAGCCGCAGCCGGTTTTGCTCCCGCCGCTGCCCCTGTTCAGACAGCTTGAAGAGGCGCCGCAGCCCGAAACGGTGAAACAGGCGACCTCCTTTTGAGAGCCTCACGAAAGAAGACGCTTCCAACCTGAAAACATGTTAAAGGGTCGACCGGCTGGTCGACCCTTGATTGACAATACCTGTGAATTCCGTCCGTTCAATGGGATCCGTCAGCGCTGTTTGGCAGGCGTTCCATTGAGGATCGATGCTGTTTGTGGAATGTCGATTGTCTTTGGTATCAGGAAGCTGGAACGGCTTCCGCGGTTTTGATGAATTGTGCGAAGGAGGTTGTCCGCAGGCGTTCCACCAGCTCTTCCTGCGCGTCGCACCAGATCGGGCGCAGCGGGCAATCGGGTCCGAAGAGGCAGGCGGTTTTGTCGGCTGTGCATTCGTTCAATGCGACCGGACCGTCAATGGATTCGATGACTTCCAATACAGTAATGTTTTCTGGACTGCGCGAAAGCGAAACGCCTCCGCGTGCACCACGGGAGGTATGAATCAACCCGGCGATGGAAAGTTGTGAGATGATCTTTGCCAGAAATGAGGGGGGAATGTGCTGCTCTTCGGCAATCTGGCTGGTAGCGGCGCGCTGGTTGGGTTCCATCTTCGCCAGGTACAGCATCGCACGGAGGGCGTAATCTGCCTGTCGCGTAATTTGCATAAGAATACCTTCTATTGGTGGTGAATTTCTTAATCCGAAAAAAGGGTAATATTAGTCCTGTTAAATTGTAAATCCTGATTTATAGGCGGGCAAGTGACGGAAATCATATCTATCCGTGACACCAAACACGGACTTATAATCCATTATACAGAATATTTCACCAATTACTATACGTTAGATGGCGGATTTTTCTCCTTCATTTTGTTGAGGGTTTCCCGTGATTCGTGTGACAAGGAATGATTTTGAAAGCCTGAACAGTCAAAAAAACCGGGTCGAACGACGGTTCGATCCGATTTTTGGACAGTCCCTGCCGCTGCGGTGATTAACGCTGGAATATTCCCGTTCAATTGCCCAGTTGGATGGAAGTGATGATCTGCTCGAACTCCAGTTCCACCTTGGGCGAAATGTCGATGTCCGCGTAGGTTCCGCCTTCGGGGATCTCCCCGTCCAGATAGATCACCAGGCGCAGGTCGCCCACTTCCGCGGGACCGTACTGCACCACTTTGACCTTTCCGCCGTCCACCAGTTCCTGCTTCGCGAAGTCCGTTCCACCTACTTTCAGGGTTCCGGCGCTGCGAAACTCGCCGCTCGGCATGCCGCTGCGGAAGGGGATGGATTCTTCGCCCGTGCGCAGGTAGCCGATGAACAGCTTGTAACCTTCGCGGCGAATGATCATGGTATGATCGCCCGCTTCGAAGGTGTAATCGGAGGGGGCGAAGAAGGTAATGCCGTAGGCTTCGTCTGATTTCTGTTGGGGCAGGTTCAACGGTTCATCCGTGGCTGCCGGAGATTCCACTGCGGGCAGGATGGAATCAGGCGCCGGGTAGACCGTTGCGCCGCTGCCGGGTTGGCATTCCTTGCGGAAATACGCCCATTCTTCGCACTCGCTGCCGTCTGGGAAGACGCAAACGCCGATCTGCCCGCCCGCGCCTTCACGAATATCCAGCGTACCGCCGTTTTCCTCGCAGTACACCGACGCCGGGTTGGGCAGCCCCGCCGGAGCGCTGGTATTTTCCGGCGCGGGGTACGTGTCGGTGGGAGCGGGGGTTGGCGTGGATGCGCATGCGCTTAAGACAAGCGTTAGCGCAGCGAAAACGCCGGTGGTTTTCATCCATCGACTGAACATGGCGTACTCCTTTCATTCAGTCCACATAATTTGTCGATCATCTGCGCATAAGACGCTGAATCCCGCCGATGTGTTCCTCCCGTTCACGCTTCGGAGCGGCGGGCGATCATCTCAATTTCGATGCGCGCCCCCAGCGGCAGCGCCGCCACGCCAATGGTGGTGCGCGCCGGGTATGGATGGTCGAACTGGAGCGCATAGACGGCATTCATGGCGGCGAAATCGCCCATGTCGGTCAGGAAGACGTTCACTTTCACCACATCATCCGGGGTGAGACCCGCTGCCGCCAGCACCGCGAACAGATTGGCAAAACACTGCTCCGCCTGGGCGCTCAGATCGCCTTCCGCCAGCCTGCCGGTGGCGGGGTCGATGGGCGTCTGCCCCGAGAGATAAACAAACCCGTCTGCATCCACGGCGTGAGAATACGGTCCCACCGCCACGGCGCCGGGTGCGGCAAAGACTTTTCGCGTCATCACAACCCTCCTATGAATGAATTTCCTGCATGCCACCGGCAGCGCTGCGCGTGGAATGACCGACATGCGGTGCCCCAAATGGAATGTCTCTGCGGACGTCCATGCGACAACCCTTGGATGATGAAGATGGGTTCAAACGGCGATCTTCCAACGCCCGTCAGGGGGCGGCGGAACCGGTGCGTGCGCCTGCATATAATCGGCGATCGCCTCGCGCAGAATGGTGGGCACTTCCACCTTCAACACCTGCGCCTCTTCGATATTCAGGTAGCCAACGATGGGATGCGTTTCGGCATCGGTGTGCGCCACGCGGTAAATGCGCTCCCGCTCGAGCGGCGCCCCCTGCACCCGCACCGCGCGCACCCGTTCGCCCTCCGGCGCGTCTGGAGCGTAGGTCACTTCCATGCCGCTGATGATGGGCATGCCGATGGGTGTGCCGCGGAACATCTTGATTACGGTGTTCATCAGCGCCGGGTCCAGACCATGCTCCAATCCCGCCAGGATCTGCCCGCCGCGCACCGCCGAAAGCTGCGGGTTGGCGGTGGTGAAGCAGGCGGCGTCCAGCGCGCCCAA
>JBDKTF010000460.1:0-2776 GCA_039680295.1 Anaerolineaceae bacterium | reverse complement strand
ATTGCGCTGCCGCTGTTGCCGGTAAACGTGCTGCCGGTGACGGTAACCTGCGCCCCATTCGCGATGGCTCCGCCCTGATTGGCACTGTTCCCTGAGAACGTTGAATCGGTAATGGTGACCGTGCCGGAGGAGTTGTAAATGGCTCCCCCGCCGCCGCTCCCCTGGGCAGTGTCATTCAGAAATACACTGCGGTTGATGATCAGGGTGCCGCTGTTGAAAATTCCTCCACCAATCCCGTTTACGTTTCTGGCAGTGCTGGATTGAATGGTTACGTTATTGAGGGTCAGATTCCCACTATTATTAATTGCCCCACCTGACGCAGTGGTGTAGCCGTTGGTCAGAACGAGATTGTTCATCGTTACCGTAGATCCGACATTAAAAATTCTTGCAACATTGCTATCGTTTACCGAAATGGTAACCGACGAATCACCCGGTCCGGCGATGGTGATATTCTTTGTCAGAGCCAGTTCACTCGAAACGGAGATGGTCTGCCCCGCCAGAGAGGGTATAAACGTGATCACATCCCCATTCTGGGCTTTTGCAACTGCATCCCGGAGATAACAGCTGAAACCTGAATTGCAAATACCGTTTGTATAATCGCCGTTGGTTTCTGTGACAATCCAGGTCGTGGCTGCGTGCGCGGGCTGCGGCGGGTGCAGGGCGAGTCCGCCCAATGCCAGGCAGAACGCCGCGCATAATCGGACGATAGAAGAAAAAGCGCTGGTCGATAACGATTTTGCTTTCATGGTTTTTCCCTCGATGTGGGTGTTGCGGCTAGGTACTGCTTTTTCTATTCAATTTTTATGGAGCGGATGTAAGCAACGAGCGATCAGAACCCCTGCTTCACGCAGCGATCTGAATCGGTATTTCCCCCTCTCAAGCGCCATTCAGGGCGGGTTTTCGCTTCATCAACCAGATCCCGTATGCGGTGAAAAGCACAACATAAACAATGGAGATGACAAAATCGATTGTGGCTGGCTCGGTGGTGCCCAACCCGCCCGCCCAGAAGGCGAACAAATCGGTGAGAAAATGCGCCAGAATCAGCGGGAGGATTGTGCCGGTGTGAAGCGCCATGGCGGCAAAGCAGAAACCAATTGCCAGCGCATACCCGATTTGCAGCAGTGTGTAGGTTGTGTTGGCGCCCGCGAACATATTCAGCGCATGGGTCAGACCGAAGAGCACCGCGGTGACCACAACGGCAGTCCAACGCCCTTTTGCCAGCATGGAACGCAGCATCAAACCGCGGAAGAATACCTCTTCGGCAAAGCCCACCATCAACGCCAACAGGAAGAAGTTCAGCGCCTCGTTGGCTGAAGAAACGTGAATCCCGCCAGAGATCAGGTTGACCGCTGCCGGAAGGAACGCGATGCTGAAGATTGCCCATGTTCTGGGGCTGCGCGGCAGTGTCATCCCCACCAGTTGCCGGTTTTGACCGGAATAAAGCAAAACCACTGCAAAAACCACCAGAAGAACATTGGCATAATAGTACAGCGTCAGAACGCCCAGATCCAGGAGGGTTGCCGCGGCTCCGGCGGCGATGTACACCGCGATGATGATCAGTTCGAGCAGCAGCGTGGTGCGAATGGGATGTTTCGGCTTTGCGGGAGCGCGCATGAGAATCCTCCGATCAAAAGGGATGACCCAAAAATTGTATCACCTTTGCCATCATCCCGTAAAATGAATCTGATTGGCGCTCGTCTGTTGATATAATTTCAGGCGGATCATTTCTGTTTCTACACTGCGTCACCCTGAATTATTCACTTGTTGGCTGGATTTTCCTTCTGGTCACCGGTACGCGTCAAACCCATTGAGAAGAGGTGCTTTCATGATTCTGGCGTCTTTGGAAAATATATCCGAACAGGTTCGCATGACACCCAACCTGGCGAATGCGCTGGCGTTTCTTGCGCATGCAAACCCTGCGGAATTGCCCGACGGGCGGGTGGATGTGGACGGCGATCGGGTTTATGCGCTGATCCAGCGTTACGAGACTCTGCCAGCAGGCGAGGAAGTTTCCTGCGAAGGACATCAGCGCTATATAGATGTGCAGTATATCGTTGAAGGGGAAGAATGCATGGGTTGGGCACCGGAATCTCGGGTACGCAGCCGCTCCCCGTATGATCCTGTGAAAGACATCTGGCGCGGCAAACTGGCGTCTGCGGATATGGTCCCGGTGGTGGTGCGCGCCGGAGAAGCCGCCGTGTTTTATCCCGGCGACGTGCACGCCCCCAAATTGGCGGTGACCCAACCCGCGTCGGTGGTGAAAATTTGTGTCAAGGTGCGTCTGGAGGAGTAGCTCATGTTTGTGGGTGGTGAATTTTACGACGACCCCGCCTGGGAGAAGGATTCGCCCACACTGGATACCGCCGGCATGACCTTTCTCAGCGGCGGAAAAGCCTGCCTGATGGTGATTTGTGACTACCTGCTGGATCACGGCATCCAACGGATTCTGCTGCCGTCATACCTGTGCCCCACCGTCCTCGCCACACTGGAACGCCAGGGCATCGACTGGGAGATGTACCCAGTGCGTGAAGATTTTTCCATCGATCTGGACGATCTGGCACGCCGGGCGGCTGGTTTTCGCGCGGTATATTTCATTAATTATTTCGGATTTCAACATTCACTGGAGACACGCCGCTTCTTCCAATCGCTGCGGCGAAAGGGCGTGGTCGTGGTGGAAGACAACGCCCAGACCGGATTCGCCCCCCAGACCACCGGCGACTTCGTTTTCAACAGTCTGCGCAAGTTTGCCGCGCATGACGGCGGCTACCTGATCTCT
>JBDKTF010000069.1:0-2139 GCA_039680295.1 Anaerolineaceae bacterium | reverse complement strand
TCCCGCACGTGGTATTCACCGGCGGCGAACCCACCCTGCGCCCTGATCTGTCCGAACTGATCGCCCACGCCGAACACAACGGGCAAATTGCCGGATTGAACACCAATGGTCGTCGTCTGAGCGATCCTGCCTACCTGCAAACCCTGGTGGATGCGGGTCTCGATCATGTGCAAATCACCTATGAATCACATGATCCCGCCATTCACGATCATCTCGTTGCTGCAGCAGGCGCCTGGCAGCAGACCCATGCGGGCATTCAAAACGCCCTCGCCACCCATCTGTATGTGATGACCAACACCACCCTCCTGCAGGAGAACAGCCGCTTTCTGCCCACCACCCTCGACACGCTGGCAAAAATGGGCGTGCCCACGGTGGGATTGAATGCCCTGATCTATTCGGGGCATGGGCTGACGGTGGGCACAGGGCTGTCCGAGAGCGCGCTGCCGCCCTTGCTGGATATCGCGCGCGAGCACACCGAAGCGCACCACCAGCGTCTCATCTGGTACACACCCACCGAATACTGCCATTTCGACCCCGTCCAATTGGATTTGGGCGTCAAAGGCTGCACTGCGGCGCTGTACAACATGTGCATCGAGCCAGATGGTGCGGTCATCCCCTGTCAATCCTATTATCAATCGATCGGCAACCTGCTGACAGATTCATGGGACTCCATCTGGAATCATGATCTGGCGGTTCGTTTGCGCGAGCGGCGCGACGTGCCCGACGGCTGTCGGCAGTGCAGCTTGCTGCCCGAATGCGGCGGCGGCTGCCCGCTGGCGCGCGCAGCAGGTGTGGTTCCTTCGTCTTCATTGCATTAATTGTTTCGTACCAGGGAGGTTCGTATGACTTCAATTCGTGAAACCATTCGCCGAATTTTCGAGACCACCCGACCGCTTCCGGCGGGAACCTACCATTATCAGGCGCCCGCCGATTCACCCACTCCCTTGCGATTGCATCTGCGTCTGGAAGCGGACGGCACAGGACTGCTGATCGTCAATGCCAGTACCGTGCTGCACCTCAACCCCACCGCGGCAGAATTCGCCTATCACCTCGTCCAGCAGACCCCGGAGGAAGAGGTCGTTCGCAGCGTATCCCGCCGGTATAACGTCCAGATTGACCAGGCGCGCGCCGATTTCAAAGACCTGTCTGACCGGCTGCGAACCTTCGTCACCACTCCCGATCTGGACCCCGAGACCTACCTCAGTTTTGAACGCGCCGATCCGTATTCGGTGCAGATATCTGCGCCCTATCGGCTGGACTGCGCCCTGACCTACCGCCTCTCATCCGGTGATCCGCGGAAAGACGCTCCCATCGAGCGGGTACGCCGTGAAATGCTCACCGAAGAATGGCAGACCATTCTGCAAAAAGCCTGGGATGCGGGCATCCCTCATGTGATCTTCACCGGCGGGGAACCAACGCTGCGTCCCGATCTGCCCGATCTCATCCGCTACGCCGAATCGCTGGGATTGGTCTCCGGTCTGATCAGTGATGGACTGCGCCTGGCGGAAACCGAATTCCTGCACACCCTGCTGCAGTCGGGATTGGATCATCTGATGCTGATCCTGCACGCCGATGAAGAAGAGTCGTGGGAAGCCTTACGCGACGTGCTTTCCGAAGACCTGTTCACCACCGTACATGTGACGCTGACGCCCCATAACGTGAATGAAATTCCAGACATTCTGGAGAAACTGGCGCAAATGGGCGTGACCTCCCTCTCGCTCAGCGTCAGCACCGATGCTCTCACCAAAGAGCTCCAGACAGCGCGGCAAACCGCTGCCGAGCGTGGTCTGTCGCTTAAATGGGATCTGCCGGTGCCTTATTCCGATCTGCACCCGGTGGCGTTGGAACTCCAGCAGGCTGAACGTCCCGTCGGCGCTGGAAAAGCCTGGCTGTACGTGGAACCCGACGGCGATGTTCTCCCTGCTCAGGGAGTTACTCAGACCCTGGGTAACATGCTGGTCGATCCATGGGAGGAGATCTGGCGCAAAGCGCAGGCAGGTTGAGCATGGATTGGCACGCCCGCTTCATCCAGCAGGCGCACTGGACGCAGGATCTACGCCAACACCTGTATCCACAGATCGACCTGCGTCATTGCAGGCGCGTTCTGGAAGTGGGCTGCGGTACCGGCGCGTTGCTGGC
>JBDKTF010000581.1:0-3323 GCA_039680295.1 Anaerolineaceae bacterium | reverse complement strand
CTTTTTCTTCGAGCATTGCGGCGCGCATCACCCGGCTCAAAGTAGCCCAATGCATCAAACTGAGCGTAACAACCGGCAAGACAAGGTGACGTAGCGCGTCCAATGTGATATCGAGCCGTCCATTGAGCAGCCCATCCACGGTGAGCAAGCCGGTATAAAGATGAAAATCGGTCTTGTTGACATCCAATGCCAGCAGCGTGCCCAGGCGTTCAGGAGGGAACCAGTGTAAAGAAACGTAAAAAATGGAAAGCAGAATCAGCGCCAGAATGAAGGGGGGAACAGAGGTGGCGATGAACGCCGTAAACCGGAAGGAATTATCCTTAAAATGCAAGGGTTTTTCACTGGCGATCACCCCGCTGATTAATCCCATGGGGATAAAAAGCAGCAGAGAATAGAGCGTCAGTTCGATGGTGGCGGGTGTGCGCTCAATCAACGAATCCAGTACATTTTCATCAAGCATGGGGCTGTATCCCCAATCACCCAGCAGCATCCGTCCCAACCAGTGGATATACTGCACCGGGTACGGATCATTCAATCCATAGCCCTCAATGATGTTGCTGCGCAGTTTTTCCACCCGTTCTTCGGAAAGCCCAACCCGGATGTTGGCAGGCATATAGAGCGAAGCGCGGGATTCGGGCGGCGCCATCATGACCACACCATACAGGATGGCTGTGATGACCAACAGGGTGACCGGAAGGGAGAGTAATCTGCGCAGGATGAATTTCAGCAATGGGGGCATGAAATTGCCTCGAATCAGTTTTTTTTCATCTTACGACGCGCGCTTGCAACAATCTGGTCCAGAACTGCATTGACCGTATTCCCCATGATGCCGTTCAGGTGATATATGATCTTCCCCTCCAGACTGGGATTGATATTGAATTTGCCTTTGGCGACGCCGGTGAGTATTTTTTTGGCAACAGCGTCGGCAGACATCGCGCCGCCATTTTCTGAAATGGCTTTTGTCTCCTGGGGTTTGTACTGGCTCTCATACGCCAGTTGGGGTGTATCGGTGTCTGGCGGATAAACCAGGGTAACCTGGATACCGTGGGGTTTCATTTCTGAACGCAATACTTCGCTCAATCCGCGAACGGCATATTTCGATGCTCCGTATGCGGAATACCCGAATACGCCCACATAACCCGCCATGGAGGAAATGTTAACGATTGTGCCCGACTTGCGCAGAATCATGCCTGGAACAACTTCTTTGAGCACATACAGGGTGCCAAAGTAATTTACATCCATCGTCCAGCGGAAAATTTCAAGGGATAGTTCCTGGAAGTAGCCCGGATGGGCAACGCCAGCGGAATTGATGACCATGTCTGGAATCCCCGCTTTTTCGACGAGTGTGAGGTAAGCCTGATGGACCGCATCTGGGTCTGTCACATCTGCAGAAAGTACGCCGTGCTGTCCGGTGACGGCTGGATCAGAACGTTGGCGGATCAAATTCAGGGCATTTTCCAGCTTTTCAGGGTTTTGTGCCATGATCCAGACACGGGCGCCTTTGGTTGCAAGTTGTTCCGCAAGCGCCAGACCAATTCCACTCGATCCACCGGTAATGAGAACCAGTTTATTTCGGAAATCTATTTTGGACATAATCGGGATTCCTGAAGATATTTGATGTAAATCCGAACACTTCTGTCTTGCAACCCAATGAAAACCGATCGGATTTTATCGCTTATGAATGAACGGCTCTTATTATAATGTAACAATGGTAAAATTAATAGAACCCTTAGAAAAGTACATTTTAGATCTTCAAACGAAGCAGAAGGAGCAGCATGAAGGAAGCGGAACGAATTCGAGTGCTCATCGTCGACGATCATGCAGTGGTTCGCAGTGGATTAACTGCTTTCCTGATGGTTTTTGATGATCTCGAACTGGTCGGTGAAGCCAGCAGCGGGCGCGAGGCTGTACGGATCTGTGCCCAATCTCGACCGGATGTGGTGTTGATGGATCTGGTGATGCCCGAAATGGACGGTGCGACCGCCACCAAACAGATCCGGGAGAACTGTTCGGAAACGCAGGTGATTGCATTGACCAGTTTTCGCGAAGATGAACTGGTACAGAATGCGCTGCGAGCTGGAGCGATCGGATATCTATTGAAAAACGTATCAGCGGATGAGTTGGCGGCTGCCATTCGATCGGCGCATCAAGGGAAGCCTACGCTTGCGCCCGAAGCCGCGCAGGTGCTCATCCATGCGACGATGCAGCCAGCCCCGCAGGGCTCTGATCTGACCGAACGCGAGCGCGAGGTTCTGGGTTTAATGGTGGATGGGTTGAATAACAGCCAGATCGCAGCGCGTCTGGTGGTGAGCCGGTCTACGGTCAAATTCCATGTGAGCAGTATTCTTTCGAAACTGGAAGCTGCCAGCCGCACCGAAGCCGTTTCGATCGCTTTACAGCAGCATATCTTAAAGTGAGACAGGCATGACTTAGGATCATGTGCCGCAAGGATATGGCGACACATTTCGAAGTGAACCGAATTATGAGTCCCCTGGTCAGATGACCAGGGGATTATCTGATCAGTCTGGCAATAAAAACTCCCCCGGAAGCGGATTGAATGAAATTCGCAAAGGTAGTATCCTGATTTCACCATGGCGAAATTGAAAAAACAGAAGAAACTGGTCATCTGCGACGATAAACCCTGTGTGCGTTCCGCACTACGGCTGATTATTGAACAAGTCGCTGATTTGGAAGTAACTGGTGAAGCCAGTGATGCTGCCAGACTGCGTGAAATTCTTCGACAGTCACCCCCTGATTTATTGTTGTTGGATTGGGAACTGGAAGGCGTACACACGGCTGAATTTGTGACTGAAATACGGCGCGATGGATTGGCTGGTAAAGTGATCGTGATGAGCAGTCGTCTCGAAGCGAACCAGGAATCGCGAGAGGTGGGCGTGGATGGATTTATTTGTAAAAGCGACCCGCCCGAACAGGTGCGGATGATCATTCGAAAGACACTCAATTCATAGATCAGACGACCCGGCAGGTTTGGAATAAATTAAAAGCACCCATCCAGAACAATTCTGAACGGGTGTTTTCGTTTTGTAACAGCAAAATCTAGTGATGGCAGGATCCGCAAGAACCACCAGAGCAACCGCCACAGCCGCACGAGCTGCCCGCCACAGGCTGTCCGCCGCTGGATGCATAACAAACGGAGAGCGACCGTTGGGTATGTTCGCCCTGGCAGTGTTCGCACGTTGCGGGGCTGTCTGCTTCTTTCATCGAACGCAGCAGCTCGAAATGATGTCCGCAGTCTTTACAGGTGTATTCATAGATCGGCATGATCGTTTCCTCAGAATGAGATCGAAATGATTTTATCGCCG
>JBDKTF010000279.1:0-15549 GCA_039680295.1 Anaerolineaceae bacterium | reverse complement strand
CCCGCAACCCATCGTTTGATGTGACCCCCAACCGCCTGCTGACAGGTTTAATTACGGATCGGGGTGTGGTTTACCCGCCGTTTTCGTTGAATCTGCCGCGGCTGTTAAATTCTGTTCGACAAGGGCTACGGAAATGAAAATTGTTTGCAGCGGTTCAATCGCCTATGATTATTTGATGACCTTTCCCGGTTATTTTAAGGATCATATTTTACCCGAAAAACTGGAAACGCTCAGCCTTTCCTTTTTGGTCGATTCGATGGTCCGTCAGCGCGGCGGTGTGGCGCCAAATATCGCGTACACGCTGGCGCTTCTGGGCGACCATCCTTATCTTCTGGCGACCGTGGGGGAAGATTTTGCCGATTATCGTCAATGGCTGGAAAGCAAAAACATTGACACCCGCGGCGTGAAAGTGATTCCCGGAAAGTACACCGCATCCTTCTTTGCCAACACCGACCTCGCCAATTCGCAAATTGCCAGTTTTTACACCGGCGCGATGGCGAATGCGGCAGAGCTTTCTGTACTGGACGCAGCCGATGGACGCCCCGACCTGGTGGTGATTTCACCCAATGATCCGGGAGCCATGACGCGGTACGTCCGCGAGTGCCGTGAATACGGCATCGATTATCTTTACGATCCCAGCCAGCAGGTGGTTCGCAATGATCCCCAGGATCTGCGTGAAGGCACTGAAGGCGCGAAAGCCCTGTTTGTCAACGAGTACGAATTTGAGCTGCTTCAGAAACGCACCGGAATGACGGCGGCGGACATTCTGGGGCATACCCAATTCACGGTGGTGACACTGGGTGAAGCGGGGGCTGTGATCTATGCCAATGGGAATGAAACTCGCGTGCCTGTGGTGCCGCCCAAACAAATTTTGGACCCCACCGGCGTGGGGGATGCCTTCCGGGGTGGTTTCCTGACCGGTTACCGCATGGGGTGGGATTGGAAAGTCTGCGGGCAGATGGGCGCGCTGGCAGCCACCTACTGCCTTGAACAGCGCGGTACGCAGAGCCACTGCTATACCCCGGCTGAATTTGTTGCGCGTTACCGCCAGCATTTTGAGGATGGCGGTTTGTTGGATGCCCTCATCCATTAACAGCGGTTTGAATTTTTTGATTGGAGGAACGTAAATGGAAAATTACCATGTGAAAGACCTGGCTCTCGCAGAGGGTGGGCGGCGCCGGATCGAGTGGGCGGAACGCGAAATGCCGGTTCTGCGCCTCATCCGAGAGCGGTTTGCCAAAGAACGCCCTCTTCAGGGACTGCGGGTTTCGGCATGTCTGCATGTGACCACCGAAACTGGCAACCTGATGCGCACACTGCAGGCGGGCGGCGCGGATATTGTTTTGACCGCGTCCAACCCCCTGTCCACGCAGGACGATGTGGCGGCTTCACTGGTTTCTCACGATGAGATCCCGGTGTACGCCATCAAAGGTGAAGACAATGCCACCTATTACAAGCACCTCAACGCGGCGCTGGATCACAAACCCCAGATGACCATGGATGACGGTGCGGATCTGGTGAGCACGCTGCACAAAGACCGCCGCGAACTGCTCTCCGGTGTGGTGGGCAGCACGGAAGAAACCACCACGGGCGTCATTCGCCTGCGCGCCATGGCAGCCGACAACGCGCTGCTCTTCCCGGTGGTCGCGGTGAACGATGCGATGACCAAGCATTTCTTCGATAATCGCTACGGCACCGGGCAATCCACCCTCGACGGCATCATTCGCGCCACCAACATTTTGCTGGCAGGCAAGACCTTCGTCGTTGCTGGTTACGGTTGGTGCGGTCGCGGTCTGGCAATGCGCGCGAAGGGCATGGGCTCGAACGTGATCGTCACCGAAGTCAACCCGCTGCCCGCGCTGGAAGCCGTAATGGATGGCTACCGCGTGATGCCGATGGAAGAAGCCGCCAAGGTTGGCGATATCTTCGTCACCGTCACCGGCGACCTGAACGTCATCGATGGCAAGCACTTCGCAGCGATGAAAGACGGCGCGATCGTGGCGAACTCGGGTCATTTCAACGTGGAAATCAATATCCCCGCGCTGGAAGCCATGAGCGTCTCCAAGAAGCTGGTTCGCCCCTTCGTGGACCAGTACACACTGAAAGATGGTCGTCAAATTCACATTCTGGGTGAAGGACGCCTGATCAACCTGGCATCCGCTGAAGGTCACCCGGCGAGCGTCATGGATATGTCCTTTGCCAACCAGGCGTTGGCGGCGGAATATCTGGTGAAGAACGCCGGTAAATTGGAGAGTAAAGTTTACTCCGTGCCGGAAGAGATCGACCGCGAAATTGCCCGCCTCAAACTGGCGGCAATGAATGTGGTCATCGACACCCTGACCAACGAACAGGTGAAATACCTGAATTCCTGGCAGGAAGGCACCTAAATCGAATTCGAAAATCTGGATGAAAAAACTCCCTCGTTATGCGGGGGAGTTTTTGATTTAATGCGAATATGCAAAATCAAGGCTGAACGTTGATGTCGATGAAGATGGGGTCGCCAAATTCCGCCCCCGAAGGGTCAACAGCCTGCCATGCGCTGCGGTAGTTTCCAGTTTCCGCCGGGGCAACGAACTGAATTTCGATCACCGCATCGCTGCCGCTTCGCGCCGGGTACAACGCCAGTTCGCTTGGGGCGCCCATCTCGGTTCCGGCGATCAATTTCAGGTGGTAGGCTGCATCCCAGTTGCAGGTGCCAGAATTGCGCACCTGCCAGCGCTTGATCAGCGTGGATTGCGGCGCGACCACCGAACCATCGGGGATGGACAGGTCTTCCAGGTAGGTGAGCGCGTTAACGCAGGCAACCGGCGTGGGCAGGGAGGCGGCTGTCTGTGGTAGAGCAGCGGATGCCGTCGATGTTTGGGGCGCAAGCTGAGCGGCGCCTGTAGGCGCAAGAAAGGGCGTCGTTCGCGCGGAGGATGCCTGCGGGCGAGGAAAGGAGCAGGCTGCCAGTAATCCGGCTGCCGCCAACCCCACCACCATCCGCCCCCGCCAGGTTCGCGTGTTCATGCGTCTGTGTGATTTTATTCTTCCTCGCTGCCGTATCCACCTTCTTCTTCACCGCCGGAAAGCTGCAGGGGCAGGTCTCCACCCATGGCGCGCTGCCGGACTGCCATTTCGATCTCGTGGGTGAGATCAGGGTTCTGGCGCAGAAATTCTTTGGCGTTTTCCCGACCCTGTCCCAGGCGAATATCGCCGTATGAGAAGAAGGCGCCGCGTTTTGCGACAATTTCCAACTGGGTGGCGAGATCAATGATGTCGCCCACCTTGGAAATGCCTTCGTTATACATAATGTCAAATTCAGCGGTGCGGAAGGGCGGGGATACCTTGTTTTTCACCACGCGCACGCGCACCCGGTTGCCGATAATTTCCGCGCCGACCTTGATGGATTGGATGCGGCGGGCATCCAGACGCACCGAGGCGTAGAATTTGAGCGCCATGCCGCCGGTGGTGGTTTCGGGGTTGCCAAACATCACACCGATCTTCTGGCGCAGCTGGTTGGTGAAGACCACGGCGGTTTTGGTCTGATTGATGGCACCGGAGAGCTTGCGCAGCGCCTGCGACATCAAGCGCGCCTGCATGCCCATGCTGGCGTCACCCATATCGCCCTCGATTTCTGCACGGGGAACCAATGCCGCCACAGAGTCGACGATCACCACGTCCACAGCGCCGGAACGCACGAGGGTTTCAGTGATTTCCAATGCCTGTTCGCCGGTATCCGGTTGAGAGATCAACAGGTTGTCGATATTCACGCCGCAGTGCGAAGCATACACGGGGTCGAGCGCATGTTCCATGTCAATGAATGCGCATGTGCCCCCCAGACGCTGCGCTTCGGCGACGATGTGCTGGCAGATGGTGGTTTTACCGGAGGATTCTGGTCCGTAGATTTCAGTGATGCGCCCGCGCGGAATGCCGCCGATGCCCAGGGCAATATCCAGAGAGAGCGAACCGGTGGGAATGGCTTCGATGGTCATCTGGTGGGCTTCGCCGAGGCGCATGATGGAACCTTCTCCGTAGCGCTTGACGATGTCTCCCACTGCTTTATCCAGAACAGCGCGGCGGGCATCGTCCATGCCGCCTGAAGATCCGGACGGAGTGGGAAGCGGGGTGGAATTACTGCTGGACTTACGAGCCATAAGGTTCCTCCTGAACTGCTCTCATGCAGATGTTTTTGAATACGAGTGAATTAATTATAGCACAAATGTTCGCACAGTCAAGGCGCTGGCGCGAGCGTTTGATAGATATCGAGAGACGAGGCGGACGGCAGTTTGGTGCCGAACGCATAATTGCCGCGGTAGGTGAAGTAGGTGATTGCGCCGGGATTGATTTCAATGGAAGTCTCATCCAAACGACCGTTATACGTGATCCAGATGGTATATTTTCCGGCGGGCAAATCGCTCAGTACCATATTCTCGTGATAGTAATCATCGCTGACCACAGCGCTGGGACCATAGGTCCGCACACTCCAATATTGAGTACCATCCTCGTTGCGTACCACGACCTCTTTATTGTACAGCAGCGTTCCAGAGGTGTCCATCAATCTGCCGACCAGAACACCCCAGCCCTGCGGCGGCGCCAGCCAGAGTTCCGGGTTGCGGGTGGTGTAGAACGTGTTGCTGCCCAAACGCACTTCGAAATGCAGGTGCGGACCGGTGGTTTTGCCGGTTTCGCCCACCTCGCCCAATGGATCACCCTGTGCCACGGTTTGTCCGGCGATCACGTCCAATTTTCGCATGTGCGCGTAGATGGTGTACAACCGCTGCCCCTGATAACCGAAATCGTGCCGGATGGCAACTGCCAACCCATACGGGTCATCGGTGTTGCCCGCGCCGGAGAACAGACCATACCCGCTCCAGACGACTTTGCCTGCCGCAGCCGCGAGCACCGGCGTGCCGGTCGGAGCATCGATATCCACACCGGTGTGGACAATATCCGCGCCGAAGAAAATTCCGCCGTAACGATAGTCTGCCAGCGGCCAGTTGACTTCGTCCGCAGCGATGGGGCGGGCGAAATAAAAATGATCATAAGGACCCAATGCAAAGGGCACATCCACCAACGGCGGACGCCAGACCGAGATCGGCGCCGAACCGGGGGTTGGAAAAACAAATCGCAGGGGGGTCTCACCATTGGATGCCGCTGCTGAACCGCCGGATGGCATGGGCTGGGGGGTGGGCATATCGGGTGTTGCCGTTTGTGGCGCGGATGATATAGAAGTCAGCGTGGCGGATACCGCCGGAGCCATGGGGGATTCCTGCGGCAGCAGATCCGACGGTTGACAGCCAGCGGCAGCCAGCGCAAACAGCGTCAGAGTGGCAAACCAACGGATGCGGGAGAACGGAGAACGCTTCATGGTTGGCTGGGGAGAGGCGTCCATGTGGGGCGCCGGGTGGGCGTGGCTGTGGCGGTGGGGGTGGGCGTGGCAGTGCGCACCCGGATCCAGTAGGGCGTGATGGTGGGGGTGATGGTGGGCGGTGTGACCGGCGTTAAAGTGAGCATGGCTTCGGGCGGATAGACCTTCAACATGGCTGCCTGCCAGGTCAGATCGTCGCGCTGAACCATTTCGTTGAAGCGTGTACCGGCGTAATAGGTACGCCAGTTGCTCATCGCCGGAACGCGTTCCCATCCATAGGAAGCCGCCAGGGCGGTGAAGTCAATCCAATAACCGGCTGTGGATGTGCTCTTGCCGCCCGCTTCGTAGGCGATGGGATCGCCATTGTAACGGGCGTTCAGGTCCCAGGTGCGGGCGGCTATGGGTGTTCCCTGCGAGCCGTCCTGATAGCGGGCTTTCAAATACACGTGCCAGTAGATTTCGCCCTGATAGTCTTCGCGAACCAGCGCCATCCAACCGGCAGTGAGCGGCGCGGGGTTGAATGCGAAGGCGCGACCCGTGTACAGCCAGTCGTTTTCCATGCCGGGGGAAAGCGCTGAAGTGAGCGGCACATACGCATTTTCCAGGCTGATGAGCACGTCCCATCCGCAATCAGCGGCTACGCGCTGACGGAGGGCAGTGAATGCCTCATCCACCTCGTCGCTGAGGTAAGGTTGTGGAGCAGATACATCGTCCAATGGAACCACGTCCACACGTCCGGTGGGAGCATTCTCCACTGTGGCGACCTGCGCTTCCCAGAGGGGTTCGGGAGTACCGGATGCCGCCTGCGCAAGCATCGCAGGCAGGGGTTGAGGCGCGTCACCGGCGGTCCAATCCATGCCCAGTAATTCACCCGGGAGATTTTGCGGCGGTAACAGGATCTGTCCATTGGCAGCGTCCAACGCGTTCAGCCGGTATTGGTTGGGGAGATATTCGAGCGCCAGCAGTGAAGCGCCGTCTGGACTGGCTGCCGCCCATCCTCCGGTGGTGATCTCATGCGCCGGTTGGTCGGGTTGGGTGCTGTCCCAAACCATCACTGTGGCTTCTCCGCCGCGCAGCGAAGTCCAATACAGGCGGGTGCCGTCGGCTGACCAGAAGGGATGCAGGTTCTCGGCGTCGTCGGGTTGGGGAATGTGCTGATAGCGGTCGTCCACCACATCCAGGTTGGCGAGCCAGATTTGATCGTGTCCGGTGCGGTCTGAGACAAATGCCACGATACGCCCGGTGGGCGACCAGGCAGGAGAGAAATCTGCGCCGGGGTCATCCGTCAGGCGAATTGGTTCTGCGGTTGGATCGGTCAGTGAGCGGATGAGGATTTCCAGGTTGCCGTTGAAATACGATTCGTACGCCAGCCATTCCAGATCGGGTGACCAGGTGGGAGACGCGTCGTAATCACCGGTGTCTGTCAGACGCGTGGACTGACCGGAAGCAAGATCGAGCAGGAAGAGATCATAATAACCATTTTCGCGGGATGCGTAAGCGATTTTGGCGCCGTCGGGGCTGATGCTGGGGGTAATATCATCCCAGGGATGATCTGTAATTCGGGTGAGGGGCAGAACACCCGGCTGGTACAGGAAGAGATGCGCCGTGCCCGCCTCTCTGATCGATAGCACCAGCCAACCAGGAAGCAGCGCGGTTTTTTCTGCGCTGGAGCGCTCGGGGGTGGATGAAGGCTGCCGGGTGGTGGTGGGGGTCTGCGAAGGGGCGGGGGTTTGCGTGACGGTAAGCGTGGCAGTGGGGGTGGGCGTGGAAGGCACGATCATCGCCTGAATGGAGCGGGCATAGACCAGTGCCAGAACGATAACGTTTGCCAGCAAAATCAGCATGAATGTGCGGAGGGAGAGGGTAACGCGCCGGGAAAATGAATCACTCATAACTTTGCAGGGATAGATCAGTTGGTTGGAAGTTCAAAGGATATTTCACGCTGGTCGACTTCTGGTAATTCAGGGTAAAAGATTCGTGCCAACAAACGATATTTGCCACCGGCTTCAGCGCCGCGAATATGCATGGTGATGACAAATTTCAGCTCGATATTCTCGATGACGGCAACCGAAGAAACGTCTTTTCCGCTGGCATCGAGAATGGTGAATTCCAGACTGGGTTTCTCTTTAAATGGCGTCAGTTCAGAATGGATGCGAACGCGCCGGTTGTCATCCCAAGGTTCAACATGGACATCCACAAAGCGTACATCTGCGGGTTCCAGTCCATCTTCAGGATTGAATTGGAAAGGGAACATGATCCCTCCTAAAACAGGATGGCTTTATTATACACTTTCCAAGAAAAACGGCGAGTGGATGGTCCACTCGCCGTTTGATCGATCTCATCAATGCAAGAAATCAGGCGATGCGCCGGCATTCCATGTAGAAGCGTTTTTCTTTCGCTTCACCCATGGAGAAGGTCTTGCGGGGCAGCGCACCGTCGAGGATAACGGTTTTGAACAGATCGGATTTATCCATGGCAGGCAGGTAGAAACCAGCGTTGCCGGGTTTTGCGCCCAGTTCGCACACCACATCTTCACCGTGAACATAATCGATGCTGTGCACATTGCCAGCCTTCACGAACGGATCGAGGAACGCCTGGAGGGTGCCCACGGGCAGATTGGTGGCGGGATGGCTGACTTCACCGGTGAAGAAGCCGGTGGGGGTGATCACCCCGAACATCTTGTTGGCGGAACGATTTCCATCCACCTTTGCCACCATTTCATGCTGGTCCTTGCAGGGATGCAGGGTGAGGTTGCTGCCATAAAATTCGCGCATGGCGGCGGACAGGTCGGTTTTGACATCGAACAGTACGCGGTGAATGGGTTCGAAATCCAAGCCCTCATCGTGAACGTTTTCAATTTCCACCAACGCATAGCGGGCAGGATGATCCATGCCAACCTGCGGTTTGATTTTTTCCCAGATGGCTTTGGCGGTCGCCAGTGAGTGGTTTCCATCGCCCATGGCGAAGAGCAGCACCGGTTGGTCGCTATCCAGATTGTATTTGGAACGGAACACGGAAGGATCCGCCAGTTTTTCAATTCCCGCGACGATGGATTTTTCCATCTCAGCGTTCTGAATCAGATAGCCTTCCAGATGACCGCTGCCAAGCATCAGATCGAAATCGTAAAGCGGGGTCATTTCTGCTTTGCGATTTCGAAGCGGTTCAATGATCTTGTGTTCGGGATCGTCGATCAACACCATGATGTGGGGCAGTTCCAACAACGCGCCTTCGCGGATCTTCATGCGGGGGGGCAGGCGGTCGAGGATGGTGCCTTCGGTGGCGCGGATCAGGCTGCTGGAACCCTTGTTGAAATCATATTTTTCCAGGTCCAGGCACAGCATGATCCCTTTACGCGTTTTGCCTGCCACAGTGCGTTCCAGGTAGATGAAGCCTTCATGCTCTGCGAACACACCTTTGTCCAGATAATCGTGCATGGCTTGTTGGGTGCTTTTTAACCGGGCGGCTTCTTCTGGTTTGCCCAGGTAGACTTCTGGCAGAATAAGGTTAAAGGTGGAAGGAGAATCGCCAACCAGATTTTTCACCTGATCCCAATATTCGGGTTGCGAGGTAAACTGGTCGCAGGCGATGACCGCCCACTTGGTCAAATCTGTACCGGGTTTAGGCAATAAAACGGGGGAAATTCGAATACCAATTGAATTGTAGGTTTTCATTGGGCGAACCTTTCGACAAGCGGATGAATACAAACACTACCATTTTACCAAAAGGCAAGCTCCCACCCAACAGGCAGGAGCATTGTATGACAAATTGCATGACAGGTATCATCCTGTTCAGGCAATTCAGCTAATCCCATGCAGCGACCAGACCGATCGTTCCAGGACCAACGTGGGTGCCCAGCACCGGGCTGACCTCTGTGGCGACGGTTTCGACCGGCTGGAATTGCTCGGTGGCGCGTTTCATCAATTCCGCTGCCAGCTCAGGAGATTTGGCATTCAGTGTCGCGATACGGATGTTGTTTTTCCCATTCAGGTGGGTCGCCATCAATTCAAGCACGCGCTCAAAGGCTTTGCGTTGGGTGCGCACCCGCTCCACCGCCTCAACACGACCCTCACGGACTTCGAGTAAGGGTTTCAAGCCCAGCGCGGTTCCGATGAAGCGAGCTGCTCCGCCGATCCGTCCGCCGCGGTGGAGGAATTCGAGTGTATCCACCAAAAAGAGGATCTGGTTGTTGGCGGCGACGTGTTCGGCAGCCTGCCGGCATTCTGCAAGCGCGGCGCCTTCCTTCGCTTTGCGCGCTGCGGCAAGCACCTGAAACCCCATCCCCATCGAGGCAGTCCCGGAATCCATCACTTCAATGGGAGCGTCTGGCAGCATTTCTTTGGCAGCCAGCGCAGACTGCATGGTGCCGCTCAGTTTGCCGGAAATAAAGATGCCCAAAACCTCGTAACCCTGGTCGATGAGCTCGGTGAACATGTGGCGCAACGTCACCGGAGAAACCTGCGACGTGGTCGGCAGTGATTTGGAATGTTCGAGCCTTGAATAAAAAGCATCCGGTTGAATATCGATGCCGTCATGATAAATTTCGTTATCCCACAACACCACCAGCGGCGCGACTTTGATGGGAAGGTCATTGAGAAAAGATTCGGGAAGGGATGCCGTGCTATCCGTAACAATGGCTACCTTTGCCATGATTTAACCTCCTGAAATTGGACCCGTTCTATTAAAATAATAAAGAAAAATTGCAATGATGCATGGGCTCATCTAATTTTATAACCCAAAAGAATACAAAACGATGCGGTCAATTCTTCATCGAACGAGTAATCACCTTTCTGATATATAATGAAACAACCGATTGAACAATTGCGCCGGAGATCGCAGACCTTGACCATTCGCGCTGATCAGGCTAAAATCTATCGGTTGATTCTCCCTCCCGTCAGGAACAGCAGACGGTAGGATACCTATTGATGATTACCAGAGAAACCTGTGTTTGATAATCTGACCGAACGCCTCAATCAAGTTTTCACCAATCTTCGCCGGAGGGGAAAGCTCTCTGCCGAGGATGTAGATGCCGCCTTGCGCGAAGTGCGCCTGGCGCTGCTTGAAGCCGATGTTAATTACGGCGTGGTGAAAGATTTTATTGCGCGCGTGCGCGAGCGGGCAGTGGGTGCCGAAGTTTCACGCGCCCTCAACCCCGCACAGCAGGTGATCAAGATCGTCAATGAAGAATTGATTGCCACGTTGGGCGAACCGGTGCGGTTGAATCTGACGGGCGAGCATCCTTACGTGATTATGATGGTGGGTTTGCAGGGTTCCGGAAAGACCACCGCGGCGGGAAAACTGGCGCGCATCTTACGTACGCAGGGTGAACGGGTGATGCTGGTTGCCGCCGACCCCTATCGTCCGGCAGCCATCAAGCAGCTGCAAACGTTGGGTGAAAAACTGAGCGTGCCGGTGTTCACCGAGTCGGGTGTGATGCCGCCTGAACTGGCAAAGCATGCCCACGATGCCGCTGTCAAAGGCGGATATTCGGTGCTGATTCTGGATACCGCCGGTCGTTCTCAACTGGATGACGCGCTGATGAACGAACTGCGCTCCATTTTGAAGCGCGTGACCCCGGTGGAAACCTTGCTGGTGGTGGATTCGATGGTGGGGCAGGAAGCGGTGCACATCGCCGAAGGCTTCCGCGACTCCGTTTCGCTGACGGGATTGGTGCTGACAAAGATGGACGGCGACTCCCGCGGCGGCGCAGCCATTTCCATTCGCAGTGTTACCGGCGTGCCGATTAAATATCTGGGCACCGGTGAAGGCTTGGACGCGTTGGAGGTGTATAATCCGTCGCGTCTGGCGTCTCGTATTCTGGGCATGGGCGATATGCTGGGCTTGATCGAAAAAGCTGAAGCCATGGACGCAGCTCAGGCGCAGGATCAGGCGCAAAAAATGGCGTCGGGGCAGTTTACGCTGGAAGATTTTGCCCAGCAGCTCCGACAGATCCGCAAGATGGGTCCGTTCTCGCAGATTTTGGAAATGCTGCCTGGCAATCTCGGGCAGGCGGCGAAAAACATTTCCGCGCAGGATGCTGAAGCGCAATTGAAAACCACCGAAGCGATCATCAACTCGATGACGCCGCAGGAGCGCAGGCACCCGGATATTTTGAATGCCAGCCGGAGGCGCCGAATTGCACGCGGCGCCGGTACGGATGTGCAGGTGGTCAACCGCGTGCTCAAGCAGTTCCGCGAGACACAGAAGTTGATCAAGACCGTGCAAAAATCGGGCGGACGGGGGTTGAACCGTTTGTTCGGTTAGACCGGATCTTACCCGCTGAGGGAATTCAGCGTCCCTTCACGCTCCTCGAATTCCAAACGCAGGTAAAACCGGGTAAAATATCTCTATAGAAAAGTGCTATTAAGAGGAGTATAAACTCGATGTTACGCATTCGTTTACGCCGTGTCGGTTTGAAGGGGCAGCCCAGCTATCGTATCGTTGTGGCTGAGAAAGAAAGCCCTCGCGATGGTCGCTTCCTGGAAATCGTGGGTTTCTACAATCCACGCACCAATCCTTCGACCGTGGATGTGAAGGAAGATCGGATTTTTGATTGGATGAAAAAGGGCGCACAGCCCAGTGAATCCGCTTTGAAAGTCTTCAATTCCATCGGCTTGATGGATCGCTTCAACCGCTTCAAGACGGGTGAAGCAATGGAAACCCTGGCTGCCGAAGCAGAGGCGGTTCACGCCAAGCGCGCAGTCAGCGCCAAAACAAAGTAAACCCACGCGGCAGGTTTTCCCGCCGGCTGCTGTGTATGGATCTGGAGCATGAAAAACCGGATCCATACACAGATTTTCCGTTTTATGGGTTCGCGGAATCCTGGCATTGGAAGTAAAAAGGAGAAGCCGTGAAGGAGTTAATTGAATATATTGCCCGGTCCCTGGTGGAAGATCCAACCGAGGTCAACGTCAATCAGATTCGCACTGGAGGGAAGGTCCATCTGGAACTCAAGGTAGCGAAAGAGGATATGGGACGGGTCATTGGTAAAGCTGGAAAGGTCGCCAATTCCATGCGCATTTTGCTGCGCGTGGCGGCTGCCCGTGAAGGCAAGCAAGTCACTTTGGATGTAATTGAACCGCGATGAGCAAGAAGCAAAATCCTGAGACAACTCCTGATCGGGATGTGAATGGTGCAGGCTCGCCAGACGTCGGCGAGCCTGTGTTCTTGGTGGTTGGCAAACTGCGCCGTTCACATGGTGTACAGGGCGAGATCACGATGGAAGTTCTGACCGATTTTCCGGAACGCCTGCGCCCCCGCAAGGTGATTTATTTGGGCGATGAGCATCGCCCTTTGAAGATCGACAGCGCGCGCTGGCAAGACCGGCTGCTGCTGCTCCATTTCGAGGGATATTCCGATTGCGACAACGTATCTGAATTGACCAATCAATTCGTCTATGTGCGCGCCGATGATCTACCCAAACTGCCGGATGGGCGATATTATCATCACCAACTGGTCGGTTTACAGGTGGTAACAGAAACCGGCGAAATACTGGGACGCCTGAAAGAGATTCTGGTGACGGGCGCCAATGATGTTTACGTGATCGTCAGTGATTCTGGAAGTGAAACACTGCTTCCCGCAATTGAATCCGTCATCCTGGGTGTAGACCTGGATCAGAAAGTAATGACGGTGAGACCCCAGATCTGGTCCTGAATATTTGTGGGGAAAAAATGGACGATCGGGCAATTTGGGTGGGTTTCAATCTGGTGAAAGGCATTGGCGCGGTTCGTTTGCGCGCATTGATCGATGCCTTTGGAAATCTGGAGGCAGCCTGGAAAGCGTCTGCCGATCAGCTCCAGAACGCCGGATTAAGCCCCAAAATTACCCAAAATCTGGTACAAATTCGTCAGCAGATTGATCTTGAACAATTGTGGCAGCAAATTCAGGCGCGCGGCGTGACCGTATTAACCTGGGAGGATGAAAATTATCCGACCCGGTTGAAGGAAATCGACCAGCCGCCTCCGGTGTTGTACCTGCGCGGCGAGCTTCGCCCTGAAGACAATTGGGCGGTGGCGATCGTGGGTACACGGCGCATCACCCCCTATGGGCGGCAGGTGGCGGAAGATGTGGCGACGTTTCTGGCTGCCAATGGTGTGACGGTGGTGAGCGGTCTGGCGCGCGGTGTGGACGCTGTAGCGCACCGGGCTGCCCTGAAGGCGGGTGGGCGTACCCTGGCGATTCTGGGCAGCGGCGTGGATCGTATCTATCCGCCTGAGCATATCCAGATGGCAGAAGAAATTGTGAAACACGGCGCAGTCATCAGCGATTATCCATTGGGAACCCCGCCGGAGAGCGCCAATTTTCCACCGCGCAACCGCATTATCTCGGGGCTTTCGCTGGCTACAGTGGTCATCGAAGCCGGTGAGACCAGCGGCGCATTGATCACCGCAACTTTTGCGGCGGAACAGGGACGCGAAGTTTTTGCGGTGCCCGGAAACATTTTGGCGCCGCAGAGCAAAGGCGCCAACCAGCTCATTCAGCAGGGCGCTCGTCCGCTGTTGAATTTACAGGATCTGATGGATATTTTGCATCTGCGCAAGGTGGATCAACAGCAAACTGCCCGGCAGGAACTGCCCGCTGATCCCACCGAGGCGCGGATTTTGCAAGTTTTGGGGCATGAACCCCTGCATGTAGATGAAATTCAGGCACAATCAGGCTTGCCAATCGACCAGGTCTCCGCTACACTCACGATGATGGAGCTTAAGGGGATGGTTCGCCCGGTTGGCGGTATGAATTACGTTGCGGTTCGCGAAACCGCGAGTTTTCGATACGGAGAGAGTCAATGAACGCACATGCGTATGCAGTGATTATGGCAGGCGGAGGTGGAACCCGTCTCTGGCCGCTATCCAGGCGGTCGCATCCCAAACAGATGCTAAAATTGGACGGCAAGCGGTCCCTGTTTCGAGTGGCGGTGGATCGTCTGGCGGATAATTTTCCGCCTGAACGCATTCTGGTGGTAACGGTGGCTGAACAGGCGGCGGCGCTTCAAAAAGAAACGCCTGAAATCCCGGCAGAAAATTTCATTTTGGAACCCATGCCGCGTGGAACGGCATCTGTGGTGGGACTGGCAGCGGTGACGCTGCGTCAGCGTGATCCGCAGGCGCTGATGGCGGTTTTAACCGCCGACCATTTCATCCAGAATACGGCGCTCTTCAGCCGACTGCTGGCAGCGGCGTTGGAAGCCGCCCAAACTGGATACCTGATGACGTTGGGTATCGAGCCAACCTATCCCGCCACCGGTTATGGGTATATTCAGCGCGGCGAGAAGGTGTGGGAAGGGAATGATCTGAAAGCCTATCGGGTGGCGCGGTTCAAGGAAAAGCCAGCCGAGGCTCAGGCAAAAGAAATGTTGGCAGGCGGTGATCACGCCTGGAATTCTGGCATGTTCTTCTGGCGGGTGGATCAGATTCTGGGTGAATTTGAACGCCAGATGCCGGATTTGTATGCGGCGCTGCTGCGGATCGAAAAAGATTGGGGTACTTCCCGCCGACAAACCACTTTGCAGATTGAATGGCAGGGGTTAAAATCGGAAACCATTGACTACGGTATCATGGAACATGCCCGCCAGGTGGCGGTACTGCCCGCCGCCGGACTGGGTTGGAACGATGTGGGTAGTTGGGACTCGTTATTTGATGTGCTGGAGGCGGATGACGCCGGCAATATCGGCATGGGTGGCGCAGAGATGAATCTGTCCACCCGCGGAACGCTGGTGTGCACTGACCGCCCCGAAAAACTGGTCGTGACGATTGGTGTGGATGATCTGGTGGTGGTGGACACCCCCGATGCACTGCTGATCTGCCGGAAGGATCAGGCACAGCGCGTGCGTGAGGTAGTCAACCGCCTGAAAGAAACTGGCAAGGAAAATTATCTGTAGGAGAATTGGATGGTGGAAGCCTACTGTTTGAAATGTAAAACCAACCGTGAAATGGTTGATCCGGTGGCGGACTATAACGCATCGGGCACGCCCATTACCCGTGGAACCTGCGGGGTGTGCGGCACAAAGCTGTACCGAACCGGACGCACCCCCGCCCATGAAGGATTGACACCCCCCGAACGGAAACCGCGCAAAGCGGCTGCTCCAGCGCGTTCGGGAAAGCTGGTGATCGTCGAATCTCCGGCGAAAGCCAGAACCGTGGGTCGCTTTCTGGGAAAGGGATACACTGTCCGCGCTTCGGTGGGACACGTGCGCGATTTGCTGCGCT
>JBDKTF010000064.1:0-3344 GCA_039680295.1 Anaerolineaceae bacterium | reverse complement strand
TCATATGGATTGGCGCCTGCGTGGGCGATCCAACCGCTCAGATTGAACGGCATGGGACCATCCGCCATGATCCATTCACCATTGAATTTGCGGGCAATGTGAATGTGGGTACCGGTGGCGAAGCCGCCTTCGCATGAGGGGTGCCCGATGGGATTACCCGCTTCGACATGGGTTCCGGCTGGGATGCGACCCTCTGTGGCAATGTGCAGGTAGAGCAGCACCCATCCGGTCTGCTCGTGACCGTCACCGTCCATATCGATCACAACGAGACCAGTTCCGGAGCGCACCACCAGACCGGAAGCGGCGGCAACCGCCCACGCATTGGATTTGACGCAACCATTTTCGAGGCTGGCGGGCGCAAAGTCGAGCGCGGCGCGGGCGCCTTCAGCATTCCAGGCAGCGTGCGGTCCGCCGCTGTAACTCCAGATTTGATTACGCACGAAGGGCAGAATCAGGTCGGGTTGGACAGAAGTGGCGGGGAACAGCGGTTCAACGGTTTGAGCACGAACCCAGGGATTATCAAACATGTAGGTGTGCTGGGCGAGCAAACCCTGATCGCCATAAAGCGCATTATTGGTCAGGTCGGGATTATCCATCCGCGAGAAGAAATAATACAACGCCGCCGTACCGGCATTGAGACTGGGCGCCAGACGCAATTTTGAATCATCGGTGAAAGTCAGTTCAGTTAAACGACCTTCGCGCCAACCGTAGTAGCCTTCAGAAAGCTGCTGCATCGCCCAGGTGAGCTGTTGATAAAGCCCCTTCTTATCCAGTTCGACAAATCCCATGGGGTAATCCGTTTCGGCGAGATTGGTAGGTTTGCCGTAGACCCAATGGCTTTGATATTCGAGAAGGGAAAGAAGCAGGCGCGGATTGACGGAGTTTTCCAAAGCCACCCGGGCAACGATATCTGCGCCGCTGGTCCAGCCGGTGGAACCGAGATATTCCTGGAAGGTGCTCAGGTAACCACCCGCATTCGAGACGAACTCCTGGATATTGAAATCGACCGCAGATGGGGAATTGACCACCTCGCTATCCGGCATGACCTGACGATCAGAGGTAGTCTGCCCCAGACGCTGGGGGATGAGAAGCAACTGTCCCGGATCGAAAAGACCGTTTTCAGCGAGCGGTTCAGGCGAGGTAATTTCACTTTTCTGAACACCAAAGCGAACAGCCAGCGCCTGCAAGGTGTCGCCTGCCTGGGTGTAGTACAAAATTGGCGGACGTTCGGTGGGAGTGACCGTGGGCGTTCCCGGGGTAGCCGTTTCAATGACCTGGGCAGACGCTGTGGGTACCTGTGTTTCCTGCGGGACGGCAGGCAGGGCGGTGAGCGTGGCGATGGCAGCCGGGGAAAGTTCGGGATCAGCGACGATGGAATAGACGCGCGCAGATGCCAGCAGCGCAAGGCTCAGCGCTGCCAGGATGACGAAACGCTGGCTGCGAGACCGCCGACGCCTAGCGTTGTATCTGGTTTTGCGGCTGACGCCCATTCCACGCTTCGATCGTCTGTCCATCTTTGTCAAAGTAACCATCATATTCGACGCCGTCCCCCCGTGAAACCCATCCATCCATCACGAAGGGCAATGCGCCGTCAGCAGATATCCATACACCATTATAGCGCCGGGCGAGGTGAACATGGGTTCCGGTGGATACCCCACCTTCGCACGAAGGGTGTCCGATGCGTTCACCAGCGCGCACGTACGTTCCTACGGCAACACGATCTGTGGTGGCAATATGCATGTACAACACCGACCATCCGGTCTGAGCGTAACCATCGCCATCCAGGTCCTGCACCACGGCGCCGTGATCTGAGCGGACAATCAATCCATCGGTGGCGGCAACCACCCACGCCGCGGAATCGACACAACCGAGGGCTTCGCCCGGTGGGGCAAAATCCACGGCTGCCCAGGCAGAGCCTTCACCCCATCCACCGTGTGGTCCGCCCGTGAAGGACCAGATATCTCCCGGCTCAAAGGGGAACTGCATGTACGGCTGTGACAGATCGGCGGGCAGGAGCGGCTCATAGGCATAATCGAAGGGATAACCGAATAATCCCTGATAAACGGCAAAAAGTCCGTTTTTGCCCACAGCCTGGTCCCAGCCAGCGCGGTTGTGAAGCTGGGCATACAGGTTCTGCACGCCAGCCGTACCGGCATTTATGGCGGGCGCAATGGGAACAACGGATCCATCGGCGAGCAGCCAGGTGGAGAGCGCATTGATTTGCCAGAGATAAAAGCCGCGGTTGAGCTGATCGGCAGCCCAGGCGAGCTGGTGATACAGACCCTGACGCCATGAATCCTGGATGCCGATGGGAAAATCACGGGTGGATTCATCGGGGTTGGCGCGGGTGACCCATCCGCTGCGTTCTTCGAGCACCGCCAATAACAGCCGCGGGTTGACGGAATAATCGTCTGAAACGCGGGCGACGATCTGTTCGCCGGTGAGGGTTTCGCCGTCCACGTCTTCGGAATAATGCAGCAGGTAGGAATCACGTTGGGTCAACACACCATGCAGATCCACACCGGCGCTGTAGGGTCCGTTGACCAGTTCGGAATCGGGGATGATTTTGAAGTCGCTGCCGGTTGCCTGGGGCGTGGGCGCGGGGATATCCAGGATCGTGCCGATTTCCAGCGCATTCGGATTGGCAATTTCATTTGCATTGATGAGCTCATTCAATCCGATGCTGTACTTCTGGGCAATTGTTCCCAGGGTATCGCCTGCCTGGACCTGGTACTGATCGGGTTCAAGACGCGGGGTGGGCAGGGCGCGCGGTGTATCTGGCGTGGGTGAGTTCACCGGGTCGCCTGGGGCGCGGGTGGGAGGCATGAACGGGGTGCGCGTGGGGGTGGTGACGGAAGACTCTCCGGGAAGATACCCCCCAGTGATGCGCCCATCTTCTGCGGTGGTGAGATGCTTGGTGCAGGCAGCGCAGATGAGAACGGTGATGCACAGGATGCCCCAGGGCAGACGACGGTTCACGGTCAATTCTCCTCGCAATCCAGCTTGAGCGGAAGAGGTTTTCCACCGATCAGGTGGAGATGGAGATGAAACACGGTTTGACCGGATTCGGGACCGGTGTTGAGCACCAGACGGTACCCGCGATTCTGAATACCATCGATGGCAGCCAATTGTTTCGCCACCAACATCAGATGACCAAGCAAAGCGGCATCTGATTCTTCCGCCACATTCAACGAATCAAAGTGACGATTGGGAATAATCAGGATGTGCGTGGGCGCTTTCGGGTGAATGTCGCGGAAGGCGGTAACCTGCTCATCACGATAAATGACTTGCGCCGGGGCTTCACCGGCAGCGATTTTACAGAAAATGCAGTCCATAAGTTGTTT
>JBDKTF010000502.1:0-3699 GCA_039680295.1 Anaerolineaceae bacterium | reverse complement strand
TCGTAATCGGTGACGTGCCGCACTTCACCCAGCATCTCTTCGGGCAGGGAGGCATTGTCGTGGTAACCATTCATCATCGGAACCACGTCCAGCAGCGAACCGGCGCCTTCGAGCACCCGCCGCGCATAGATGTTCTGGCGGCGCAGGTCGAAACGATTGATCGGTTTCTGCCAGTCAGAAAACGGCAGGTAGCCCATGCGCACATGGTGTCCCAGACCTGCCAGCGCCATTCCAAGCACCGCCGCATGTTCAATCCAATAATGCAGGGTGGCAAAAATGAAAATGTTTTTGCCTTCCGGCGCAGATTTCGCAAACAACTGCGCATCTGCCGCCAGCTCCGGCATGGAGTTTTCCAGGGATTTCAACAGAAAACGGCTTTGAATAGGCTTGCCGCGCTGTCGCAGCAGCCAGTACAGTTCCGCCGTAAAGGGAAGCTCTCCCAACAGGTCTTTGATGGCATCTTTACGAGAAACGGTCATAAGTCTATCGCCTCAATTTGCCAGCTCAGCCGCGGACGTACCGGACCCAACCGCGGTTCAGGCCAGTGCATTCCCGGCGCCCCCGCGCCATCCACCGTAAATGCCAGCGCCTGCTCATCCTGAAAATAGCGTCGAATGCGGTATGAACTGGCGTTCATACCGATGGCGAACCGTCCTTCGTTGAGTAAGTCTGCCGGAATCACGCAGCGGCTGATGTACCGCCCGGCAGCCCGGGAACCATAGCGCTCAAAATCCTCGGGGTCATCCGTATCGAATGACGTAAAGACAGGTTCGCCACGCATTGTATTCAGGTAAATACCCACACGCAGCCCCGTGACGGGCGCGCTGAGTTCATACTCCACTTCAATCGTCACCGGCTCCACCGAGCGGACGCTATCCACCACCCGATCCTGCGCGTCAAGTACGCGCAGCGCCAGGGGACGGAACGGCGCCGCTTCTGCCGGGATCTCATCCGCCTCCCAGGTGCGTTCTCCCAGACGGGAGAAACCGCTCGAAAGGTAATAATCCACCGCCTGCGGGGTGGGCGCGCGCAGCGCCATATGCCCCTGTTCGATGACAATGCTCTCCTGCGTCAGGCGCAAAATGGCAGACATATTGTGGCTGACGAACAGCACCGTGCGTCCCGCCTGCGCCACGTCGCTCATCTTGCCCAGACATTTGCGCTGAAACTCGGCATCGCCCACCGCCAGAACTTCGTCCACCACCAAAATTTCGGGTTCGAGATGCGCCGCAACGGCAAACGCCAGCCGCAAATACATGCCGCTGGAATACCGCTTGACCGGCGTATCGATGAACTGCCCCACTTCAGAAAATTCCACGATCTCATCAAACTTGCTGGTGATTTCGGCGCGTTTCATACCCAGAATGGCGCCGTTGAGAAAGATGTTCTCGCGCCCGGTCAGCTCGGGATGAAAGCCGGTGCCGACCTCCAACAACGATCCCACCCGACCGCGGATTTCGCCGTAACCGGTGGTCGGTTCGGTGACGCGCGCCAGCAGTTTGAGCAGGGTGCTCTTTCCGGCGCCGTTGCGCCCGATGATTCCCAGCACCTGTCCCTGCCTGACGTCGAAAGACACATCCTGCAGCGCCCAGATCTTGTTGTGCGAAGCATGAGAGCCCGCTTCACCGCGTATTCGCCGCGCAGGCGCGCTGAACAAATTGCTCAGGGAATCGCGCAGCGTGCGGTAATACTGCGATTGCGAACCAATGCGGTATTGTTTGCCCAGATGTTCCACTCGTATCGCTAGATCTGTCATGGTTCGTCCTACACCATATCCGCGAAAGTCCGCTCCATGCGGCGGAAGTAAAATAATCCGCTCACCAGCAGCACCACCACGATGGCGATTGAAATCCACAGCAGGTAGGAAGGCGGCTGCCCGCCCACCAGCGCCCAGCGAAAGCCCTGAATCACACCGGTCATGGGATTCAACCCGTAGATCATGCGCCAGGGTCCCGTTGCGGGGATCATGTCAATCGAATACACCACCGGCGAGGCATACATCCACGCCTGGAGGAGGAAAGGCACCATGTGCTGCACATCACGGTACTGCACATTGAGCGCGGAGAGCCACAAGCCCACCGAAAGCGCTGTGATCAGCGCCAGCAGAACCAACAGCGGTACCCACAGAATTCGCAGCGTGATGGGCACGCCGTAGAACATCATCATGCCCAGCAGCACCACGAACGAGAATGCAAAATCCACCAACCCCGCCGCCACCGAAGAAACCGGGATGATCAGCCGCGGAAAATATACCTTGGTCAGCAGGTTGGAATTTCCCACCAGGCTGACGCTGCAGCGTTGCAGCGCCCCCTGAAAGAGCTGCCAGGGCATGAGCGCCGCGAAAACGAACACGGGGTAATATTCCGCCGGAATGCCAGCATCCGGAGACAGTTTCGCCAACCGTCCGAAGATGATGGTGAAGATCAGCGTGGTCAGCAGCGGCTGGATGATCGCCCACGCCACACCCAACACAGCCTGTTTGTAGCGCACTTTAATGTCGCGCCAGGTCATGAAGAAGAACAGTTCGCGGTACGCCCACAGATCGCGCAGGTTGAGTGAAATCCAACCTTTCGCAGGACGCAGATAGGTGACCGGAAGTGAGGTGTTGGCGTTTGCCGTCATAGGTTTAATGGGTGCGGTGCTCGCGATACCAATCGATGGTATGCTGCAAACCTTCTTCAAAGTTGACGCGGGCACGGAAACCGAAATATTTTTCCGCGCGGGATACATCCAGCGCACGGCGCGGCTGACCGTTGGGTTTGCTGGTATCCCAGACAATTCTGCCTTCATAACCTGTCTTGCGGGCGATCAGCTCCGTCAGGTCTTTGATGCTGATCTCAAAGCCAGAACCCAGGTTTACCGGATCAGATCCGTTGTAGCGTTCCGTCGCCAGCACAATGCCTTCCGCGGCATCCTCAACATACAGGAATTCGCGCGTGGGCGAACCGTCGCCCCACGCCACCAGTTCGCTGGCGCCGCTTTCTTTGGCTTCCAGACACTTGCGGATCAATGCGGGGATGACGTGCGAGGAGCGCGGATTGAAATTGTCGCGCGGACCGTAGAGATTGACCGGCAGCAGGAAAATGGAGTTGTAGCCGTACTGCTGGCGATATGCCTGCGCCTGCACCAGCAGCATTTTCTTCGCCAGCCCATAAGGAGCGTTGGTTTCTTCAGGGTATCCGTTCCAGATGTCGTCCTCATGGAAGGGCACCGGGGTGAACTTGGGGTATGCGCACACCGTGCCGAGCGCCACGAACTTTTCCACGCCGCGCTGCCACGCCTGGTGCATGAGCTGCACGCCCATCATCAAATTATCATAAAAGAATTCCGCCGGGTGTTCACGGTTGGCGCCGATACCGCCCACGTGCGCCGCCAGATGAATGATCACATCCGGGCGCGAGTCGTCGAGCATTTTGGCAATACTTGCCGGATCCACCAGATTGTAATTTTCAATATGCGGAATGAAGAGGTCTTTCACGCCGCGTTCCTTCAACTTTTCCGTGATGAACGAGCCCAAAAAGCCCGCGCCGCCCGTCACGCAAACCCGTTTGGTGCTTAAATCCAGAGGTTTCCCAGATGTCTCAGTTTCCATGCTGTTCCTCCATCGAAAGATTGATCTTCACACCCCGCACAACCAGATGCGGAACGCCGTTTGCATGGACCACCTGAATCCCCTGTTCCATGCAGGTTAAACGGCAG
>JBDKTF010000243.1:0-1902 GCA_039680295.1 Anaerolineaceae bacterium | reverse complement strand
CCAGCATATCCTGCACGTACGATTCGCCGCTCTTCAAACCTTCCAACGCTGCTGCCTGCGCCGTGGTGGGCGCCGACATGACGGTGTACTGGTGGATGCGCACCAGACCCTTGATGATTTCCACCGGACCGCATGCATAGCCGATACGCCAACCGGTCATGGCGTAATCTTTGGAGAAACCGCCCAGCGTAATGGTGCGTTCTTTCATGCCCGGCAGGGTGGCGAAGCAGATGTGCTTCACGCCGTACACAAGCCGGTCATAAATCTCGTCTGAGATCACAATCAAATCGTGCTTTTCGGCGATGCGAGCCACTTCCAGCAGGGTCTCACGCGATGCCACTGCGCCGGTGGGGTTATTGGGGTATCCCAACAAAATGGCGCGGGTGTGCGGGGTGATGGCGGCTTCAATTTGATCTGGATCCACCTGAAAGTCGTTTTCCATGCGGCAGGGCACTTCCACCGCCACGCCGCCCGCCATGATCACTTCTGCCTGATACGAAACGAAGCACGGCGTGGGGATGATCACCTCATCACCTTCGTCAAGCAGGGCAGTGGCTGCCAGGTAGAGCGCTTCAGAGACGCCCACCGTGATGACGACTTCGGTCGCAGGGTCGTAATCTATCCCGTACATCTTGGATAGATGCTGCGCGAGCGTTTGCCGCAGGTCCATCCGACCGGCATTGGAGGTGTAGTGAGTCTCTCCGGCGTGCAGGGATTGGATGCCCGCGTCGAGAATGGGTTTGGGCGTGTCAAAATCAGGCTCTCCAATTCCAAGAGAGATCACGTCTTTCATCGTTGCAGCGATATCGAAGAACTTACGAATTCCAGATGGACGAAGACCAGCCACCCGGCGGGAAAGATATGACTCGCGCATACCGGCTCCTTTTATAGGTCCAGAATGAAAGGATTCTCAGGCGGTGCAGGTCAAATGATCCCCTGATTTCCGCCGAGTGTATTCCTCACCGCGCAACAGCTCAGACGGGTGTGATCCGCCAGTCGCCGTTCTTTTCATTGTAAAAGAGTTCATACCGGTTTCCGCGAACGGTGCGCACCCGAAAGCTTTTTCCTTCCGGTTCGCGCCATTCTGCTTCGATCTCGGCGATTTCCTGCCGTTCGCCCTCCCAATGCAGGGCAATCGGTTTTTCAGCGTAGGTATACCCCGAATGGCATTCCACCAGCGGAGTTACTTCTTCACCCATGATTGATCTCCCACATTCATGCGGGTGACCTGTCCCTGGACGGCAGCGTTGCACCCCAGGATGGATTCTTCCAGTACCACGTCTTCCAGTTCCACGTTGTCTTCCAGAATGGAATTGCGCACCACGCTGTGCACCACCCGGCAGCCGGGACCGATGGAAGCGTGCGGTCCACTGACGGACCCTTCAATGTGTGCGTCGGGGTGGATGAACACTGGCGGGATGATTGCCGTGCCGTCTGTCTGCTTGATCTGCGCGCTGTTGTCGTAGCCGTGCTCGAGAAGATAACGGTTGGTATCCAGCAAGGCGGCGGGGGTTCCGGCGTCCAGCCACACGTCCACCGGCTGCACGCGCATGGAAGCGCCGCGTTTCAGAAGAATATTGATTGCATCCGCCAGGAAGAACTCGCCTTTCAGCGAGATATTCTGGCGCATCTGTTCTTCGATTGCCGCCACAAGCGCTTCGGAATCGCGGAAATAATACACGCCGATGACCGCCAGGTTGTTTTCCACGCTTTGGGGATTTTCGATCAGACGCGTCACCCGCCCGGCGGAATTGACTTCTGCCACGCCGAAACGACGCGGATCGGGCACGGCTTTGACCCATGCCACAACGTCCAGTTTTTCATCCTTCAGGAAGGAGAATTCGGTCTCCATGAGCGTATCCGCAAAAATCATGATCATGGGACCGTGCAGGTATTCGCGCG
>JBDKTF010000177.1:0-1537 GCA_039680295.1 Anaerolineaceae bacterium | reverse complement strand
AGCGTACCCGCCCGGCAAGACCCTGCGCGAAAATGCGAATCTGAAAACCTTCAGGCACCTGAATGCGCTGCGTGGACTCATCCGGCGGCAGATAATCTTTATACAATGCCGGAAGAAATACATTGCCCACATTTCCCACAATCGGCGCCTGCGCCCCGGCGGTCCCTGCGGGAAGCGAGCTGGAGATGACCAGACCGAGCAAGATAACCAGGAACCCCCAACGGTAAATCCCTTTAAAACGACCATCCATCTTACACCTCTCTCTTGATGAGATTGTAGCAAAATGGATGGTTCAATTCAAGACAAAATTGGTGGGATTAATATATCCCGGCGGATGATAAACTCACTGCCCTTTAGAAGATGAATTCGCCGTTGCGGTAGATCACTTCGCCGTCTGCGATCATTTCGCTGTCGTGCTTCAAATCGCAAATCATATCCCAATGGATGACAGAATGATTGCGCCCGCCTGTTTCGGGGTAACTGGCACCCAACGCCAGGTGGAAACTGCCGCCAATCTTTTCATCAAACAGAATGTTACGGGTAAAGTGGTCAATCTCAAAATTGGTGCCGATGGCAAACTCACCCAGGTAGCGCGCACCCGCATCTGATTCCAGCATTTGCAGCAGATACTCCGCGTTGCGGTCGGCTCTGGCGTCCACCACTTTGCCGTCCTTGAAGGTCAATTGCACGCCTTCCACCACCCGCCCGCCGAAAACCGCTGGATAGGTGAACTTTACCCAGCCGTTGACGCTGTCTTCCACCGGACCGGTGTAGATTTCGCCATCCGGCAGATTGTGCAGCCCGCACGAATTGAGGAAGATGCGGTCTTTGATCGACAGCGAAAGGTCCACGTTGGGTCCGCGCAGCGTTACCCGATCATGACCCTGAATGCGGTGGACGTAGCGCTGCTGCTGCGTCTGAATATTCCGCCAGAACGCCACCGGATCGGGCGTATTTTCATCCACATGACAGGCGCGGAAGGCAAAATCCTGATATGCCTGCCAGCCCATCTCGGCTTCCATGGCGTACGCGGGTGTGGGAATCTGCGTGCTGATCCAGCGCAGGCTGCCATCGGCGCCGCGTTTAAGCACCGTGTTCTGGAAGCCAGCAATGCCTTTCTGGCGTTTGCGCGCCCGCGCCGGGTCCACCTGGGTCAGCGCGCGCGTATTGGTCTCTGAATAGATGCGAATGCGGGCATCGAAGGTCTCTGCCGCAAGTTTGTGGAATTCTGGTACGAACTCCAGTTGATCGTCGTTTCCGGAAGCGAACAGGATCTCTTCCTGATCGGGCAGCGCCAGCAGGATATGGGGATACCCACCGCGTTCCAGCACGCGCCGATATACACAACGTACCAGCTCTTCCGCCGCTGTAGTGGCTTCGATGACCACCTTATCACCCGGTTGGATGTTTGTTGAATAATCCACCAGTACCTGCGCCATGCGGATCACACGTTGATCTGCCATGTTTTCCTCCCATTCGAAATCGAATCTTTCAGGATTATAACACCGCGCTTATTCTTGGGTATAATCCACAGCAT
>JBDKTF010000437.1:0-3918 GCA_039680295.1 Anaerolineaceae bacterium | reverse complement strand
TTCCTGCAAGGTCTGCCTCCAGCCTTCCGCCGACGTCCACCAGCGGTCTGAACGGTAATCGCTGCCCGAAACCGGTCGCACAATGACCTCAAATCCCGACCCGCGAAACTCCCTGCGGAAGATCATGCGAGTGCGGCGGGTATGGTAGGGATCAGTCACCACCAGCACCGAATCCTTATTGCGCTGAAGCAGCGCTTCACGCACCGCATCGGCTTCATCAGCGGTACTGTCAGCATCTTCCTCGGTGACCACGATCTTCCCGCCCGGCACCCCTTCATCTTCCGCCGCGCTGACCGCCATCTGCGCCACGCTCTGTGGAACCGTGGGAATCCGTTCGCCGGTATCGGTGATAATGAAAATCTCCGCCTCTTGCGACCGGAAATATCCCGCAGCCGTTTGAATCCGTTCCGGGCTGCCGCCGCTCAAAACCGCCACCGCATCCACCGGCTGAAGCGGGTCAGCCACGATCAAAAATGCGCCTGCCGCGCGCAGCGCCAGCGCCGCCAACGCTGCCAGCATAAGAAATCCGCCAGCGGTCAACAAACCGCGTTTCAGGCAGCCAGACGCTTCCCTGCCAGCCTTCATTTTCGAATGGATTCCACCGCTCCTTGCATCCGTTCCAGTGCGGCTTTCAGCGTCGCCCGTGGACAGCCGAAATTCAGGCGCACAAATCCCTGCCCGCCCCTGCCAAAATCGGCGCCGTCATTCAATCCCACGCGGGCTTTCTCCAGGAAGAAATCCGCCGGGCTGGTTTCAATCGGCAGCGCGCGGCAGTCCAGCCATGCCAGATAGGTGCCTTCCGGTGCCGCCATCTGGATTTCCGGCAGCCTTTCATGCACATATTTCATCAGAAAATCGCAGTTGCCTTCCAGATATTCCAGCGCCGATCGCAGCCAGGGTTCCCCTGAACGGTAGGCTGCCTCTGCCGCCGTCACACCCAGAATATTCACGCCGCCCACCACGCCGCCGCGCGCCGCTTCGTAGCGCTTGCGCAGTTCGGGGTTGGGGATGATTGCCACAGAACATTCCAGTCCGGCGATATTATAGGTTTTGCTGGGCGCCAACATCGTGATTGTCTGCGCTTCGATCTCCGACGATAGTGAAGCGATCGGGACATGCTGATGCCCGCTGAAAATCAGATCGCCGTGAATTTCGTCCGAGCAAATCAGCACTTTTTTGCGCAGACAGACATCCGCCATGTCTTCCAATTCTTTGCGGGTAAACACCCGTCCCACCGGATTATGCGGATTGCTCAGAATGAACAGACGCGTGCTTTCCGTGATCGCAGCATCCATCCGATCCATATCCACCACATAACGACCATCCGCCTGCCGGGTCAATTCCATCTCGTCCCGGCGAATGCCGGCATTTTTTGGCGCGCTTAAGAAGGGCGGGTACACCGGCGTCTGAACCAGCGCCCCCTCGCCCGGTTTGACGAAAGCGTGACACGCCAGATTGAAACCCACCACCACGCCCGGGGTAAACACCAGCGCTTCCGGTGAGACTTTCCAGCCGTAGCGTTCCGCCATCCGCGCCACAATCACCTCACGCAATTCCTGCGGATCTTTTCCGTAGCCAAACACGCCCTGCGCCACCCGTTCCTGCAAGGCGCGAATCACGGGTTCAGGAGAGATGAAATCCATATCTGCCACCCAGAGCGGCAGTACGTCTTCGCCGTAAAAATTCCATTTAATGCAATCTGAATCGCGGCGGTTGAGAATACGGTCAAAATCCATGCTCATAGAAATTCTCCTTTGCGTGCTGTTGATGGATTGATTATAATCGCTCGTTCCACCCTGCCTGAATGTCTTTTCTGGTATACTTTGACCAGATAATGTAGGATATTTTATGAATTTTCCCCCTCTACCCACACTCGAATGTATCACCTCCTCCGATTGGAAGGATTATGAACTGTTGGACAGCGGCAACGGCGCCAAGCTCGAACGCTACGGCGCTTATGTGTTCGCCCGTCCCGAAGCTGAAGCGGTCTGGAAACCTGCCCTGCCCGAAAAAGATTGGAAAAACGCGCACGCTACCTTTATCGTCACCGGTGAAGAGAACGGCGGGCATTGGAAATACCGCTCCCCGCTGCCCGAACGCTGGCAGATGAATTACAAAGGGTTGCGCTTCTGGGTGCAAACCACCGCATCGCGCCATATGGGCGTTTTTCCCGAACAAGCCAGCCAGTGGGATTGGATCACCCAGCAGATCGAAGCTGCCCACCGCCCGCTGAACGTGTTGAATCTGTTCGGATATACCGGTCTGGCGACCCTGGCTGCCTGCGCAGCCGGAGCAAAAGTGACCCATGTGGACGCATCGAAAAAGGTGGTCACCTGGGCGCGTGAAAACCAGACGCTTTCCGGTCTGGGCGATCGCCCCATCCGCTGGATTGTGGATGACGCGCTCAAATTCGTCCAGCGAGATGCCCGCCGCGATGTGCATTACGACGGCATCATCCTCGACCCGCCGAAATTTGGTCGCGGACCCAAAGGTGAGGTGTGGGAATTTTACAGGCTCATCCCTTCTCTGCTGGCAGACTGCCGCGCCGTGCTGGCGGAAAAACCGGCGTTTGTTTGCCTTACCGCCTACGCTGTCAAAGCCTCTGCCATCACACTGCGCCAGGCGGTTCAGGAAATGACCGTAGACCTGGACGGCAGTATTGGCGCAGGCGAAATCGTCACCCGTGAAAGCAGCGCGGGGCGCATTCTCTCCCACGCCATCTTCGCCCGCTGGTCTGCCCGATAAGTTCGAGCGGTGATCTCTCGCCGCCGTTTGAGATCATGCTGTTGACACTTTCCTCGCCAAAGGAAAAGTACAGAGGTGATAAATGAAATCTGATCAATCCATTGCATTTATTGGTTATGGGGTGATGGCAGAAGCCATGATCACCGGTTTGATACATAATCAGGTTGCTTCCCCCAAACAGATCCGCGCCTCGGGTCCCCGCCAGGACCGTGCCGACGAGCTGCGCGAGAAATATGGTATTCAAACCACCACCGATAACGTTCAGGCAGCGCAGGGTGCAGATGTGGTGGTGCTGTCTGTCAAGCCTCAGCGTCTGCCGCAGGTACTGGCAGGGTTGTGTGGAAAAATTTCTCCCCAGGCGCTGGTCCTGTCCATCGTTGCCGGTGGCGTGATGGACAGCATCGCCGAAAAACTGAATCACGACCGCATCGTGCGCGCCATGCCCAACACCCCTGCGCAAATCGGAGAAGGCATCACCGTGTGGTGCGCCAGCCCCGCCGCTCTGCCCGAGCAGCGCGCCCTCGCGCAGGAAATCCTGTGCGCGCTTGGGCAGGAAGTCTTTGTGGAAGAAGAAACCTACCTCGATATGGCGACCGCCCTTTCCGGCACCGGTCCGGCGTACATCTTCCTCTTCCTCGAAGCCATGATTGACTCGGGCGTGCATCTGGGACTGCCGCGCCGCATCGCCCAACAGTTGGTCGTTCAGACCGTGCGCGGCTCGGTGGATTTCTTCGACCAGAGCAAAATGCACCCGGCTGCCATGCGCAACCAGGTGACCTCTCCCGGCGGGACTTCCGCCGAAGCCCTGTATTACCTCGAAAAAGCCGGATTCCGCACCGCCATCTCACGCGCCATCTGGGCAGCGTATGAACGCTCGCAGGAACTGGGCAAAGGTCGCCCCGGTCGCACCCCCGAAAAACCGGCGAGTGAATCCTGAAGTACGGCAAAATGACTTTAAGCCACCCATTGCCACATCAGAAATCGCGATAAGAATATCAGATAACCAGACAACCCCAATATAATCCCCGCCACCTGCTTCCACCTTGTATCTGCCCACATGCCCAGTGCCACAAATACTGGAAATGCCGCCAAGACGAACCGGCTGTAACTCAACAATGGATCATACTGAACCGTTGTGGTCAACAAGAATAGAAGTAAGGTAAATAAATACAA
>JBDKTF010000004.1:0-3889 GCA_039680295.1 Anaerolineaceae bacterium | reverse complement strand
CGTGCTTGATCAGTTCGAGCGCTTCGGTGTACCGTCCCTGAGCCGCCAGCTTGATATACCCCTGAATGCCGATATGGGCGGGGCAGCTCGTTTTGCAGGGGCTGGTGCCGCTGTCGACGACGTCTTTTCGTTTGTAGCGGTAATCCATGTTCCATTTTTCGGGACCCCAATCGTTGTCGCGGGGTGTTTCGCGCGCCGGGCGGAAGAGGGGCGTCTTGCCGCAGATTTTTTGACCCAACTGCAGCGCATTCACCGGACAGGCTTCGACACATTCGCCGCATGCCACGCATTTCTCTTGATCGATGTGCGATACATAATTGGAACGCACCATGTCGGTGTTGATGAACATTTCGGCGGTTCTCAGCGACAGGCAGGAGCATCCGCAGCAGTTGCAGATGGCGTGGGTTTTTCCCGGACCATCGGTGTTGGGAATTTGATGGACCAGCCCGTTCTCTTCGGCGCGTTTGATGATTTCAAAGGCTTCTTCGCGGGTGATCTCGCGACCTCTGCCCGTGCGGATGTAGTATTCGGCGGCGTGTCCCATCTGAATGCACATATCTTCCTTCAGGTGACCGCAGCCCTCGCCCATCGCCTCTCGGGCGGTGCGGCACGAGCAGTCGGAAACGGAAAAGATGGTATTGTCGTTCAGATATTTTGAGACTTCTTCGTAAGAGGCTTTTCTGGAGTTTCCATCGATGGCGCTTTCGATGGGAATCACCCGCATGAGACCGATCCCCACCGGGAAATTGCCCGTAGTCGCCGGTCCTCTGACTCTGCCGTAGGCTTCAAACGCCGCGGCGATTTGCGGGTACTTCTTCACGTTTTCCTTGTTGTTGGTCATCATTTCCATGATGCCGGGAATCCAGGTGTCGTACCAGTATTTGTCCACGCCGTCGATTTTGTTGACGAAGCATACCCCGGCAAGCGAAAGCTCCCACAACAGATGTGCCGTTTCTTCAACGGGTTTCCCGCAGCGGGCAGCGACTTCTTCGGCGCTCTGCGGTTTTCGCATCTCCAGGCAAAGCGCCACCGCTGCCATTTCCTCGGTGACCACAGGCTCAAGAATCATGTACTCCGGATCGGTTGGTTTGATCCCCAAATTTGAACCCATTTTCTTCCTACTGACCTTGTTCGCAAACGCCAACACGTTCTGTTTTACTGCCATGGAGATCCCTCGCAATCAATCAGGCTTTTCGTGTTCTTCCATTCCTTCACTTCGCACCGGATCCAGTCTGCCCATTTTGACATGCCCTGCCCGGTTTTCGCAGAAATGGGGATAATGCGGACCTTTGGGTTCAGCCTCGCAACGCGCTCGCTCAATGCCTGCATGTCAAAATCGAAGAAGGGCATCGCGTCGATCTTGTTGACCAGCAGGACATCGACCACCGAGAACATCAACGGATATTTCAGGGGTTTGTCATCGCCTTCCGGCACGCTCAAGATCATGGCGTTTTTTACCGCGCCGGTGTCGACTTCGGCGGGACACAACAAATTGCCAATGTTTTCAAGAATGACGAAGTCGAGACCTTCCGTCCCCAACTCTGAAAGACCCTGCCGGGTCATGTACGCGTCCATGTGGCACATCCCGCCGGTGTGCAGTTGAATCACCCGGGCGCCGGTCTGCGAGACGGTTCTCGCGTCCACATCCGAGTCGACATCCGCTTCCACCACGCCGATCTTCATCTCGTCTTTGAGCGCGGCGATGGTTTTCACCACCGTGGTGGTTTTTCCCGAACCCGGAGACGACATCAGATTCAGCAGAAAGGTCCCGCTCTTTTTCAGCGTCTCTCTGATCTCAGCCGCCTGCTGGTTGTTGTTTTCGTACACACTTTGCTTGATTTCAATTACTTTAAATGCGTCAGTCATCTTCACCTTACCTTGATCGGGCATGCCCGCTGAGCCGTGGGAAACACCGCCTCATCCATTGCTGGATTGGGGTTGAATCTCCATTCCTTTGCCAGCGGTGGAGGATCGGTCTTCCGCAGCGGCATTCCGCAGCGCAGCCACCTGCTGGTAAACCGGCAGATCGATATAAATTTCCTCTTTGAGCGGATTGCGTCTGGTCTTCAGAACCCTGTAAATTTCATAGACCAGCACCGCGATGTTGGAAGCCAGCGCCAGACCGCTGACCACCCAGAGCGCCGTTGTGCTGTGAGAGGATTTGACCGCGAAGATGGAGGTATCCACAAAATTCGGGAAGGTCATGACAAACATCATCCAGATCGCCAGAGTCTGGGCGCGGTGCTGAAGCCAGGCGCCTTTTTTAATGAAGAAAGCCGGGATGGTGCACGAGATGAGCAGCGCCGCTCCGGCGTAAAAGGCGTGATCTGAAACGCAGTTGTAAACGTAGGCAAAGTTCCACAGATCGTAGGCGATGATCCAGAACCAGAGCATGTCTGGCCAGAGCATGTCTTTCTTTTGATCCCTGCCAATGAAAATCCCCATCCAGCCGGTGATGGTGATGATGTTGATCAGCCCGGCGATGCCGTTCATGATGTTCCATGGACCGCCGATGGTCAAAACGCCGTCCACCATGCCGTTCACGCTGTAGCTTTGAAAATCGCGCGCGACCGCTTCGAGGATATTAATGGAAAGGATCAGAGGGGGGAACATCAGGGCGTATTTATTGGTGCTCCAACCTTTAATGTTGCGAATCGCCAGAAACCCCAGACAGCCCGCCAGCGCGGAATACACCTTCGCCCAATGGAACCAGGTGCCGACGCTGGAGCCGGGGACGGCGGTGTGCTTCCAGACTGCGAACGGCAGAATGGCGGGCAGGACCAGAAAAATCGCCAGCGAAAACCATTTGTTAATGCGCGCCAGTTCGTTGATCAGGATCAAGCCTGCCAGAACGACCAACCACATCAACGCGGAATACCAGGGGATCGCTTCGAACAGAAACATGCCATACCTCCAATCGGGTCAATTGAGTTAAAATACATACCTAACGTTAGGTATTTTCTTATTATATTTTAATCCAATGGAATGTCAAGTTGAAATTATTTTGGTAGAATAAAAGTGGAGGGACTCCTATGACGAATAAAGAAGGCAAAATCAAAATCATCGAGGCTGCCCAGCGGTTAATCACCTGCCAGGGCGTGGAAAAAACCTCCATGCGCGGTATCGCCGAAGAAGCGGGGATGACCACGGGCGCGATTTATTACTATTACAAAAGCAAGGAAGAACTGCTTTACGATGTGATGGATTACGCCACCGCCGTCACCAGCGAAATCGTCAAAATGCGCGCCAACCCGGAGTCCAGACCGGACGAGGTGCTGGACGAAATTGCCCGCAGGGTGACGCAGCGGTTAAAGGACAACCTGCATTGGAACCTGCGCTTTTATCTGGCGCTGCAAGCCGCCCAGGGAGATGAAACCCTGCGCGCCCGCTTTGCCAGCAACTACGCCGCCCAGACCCAAAGAACCGCGGAATTGTTCAATTATGTGTTTGACACGCAGCCCCAGCCCGCAGACATGCATCTGGCGGTGTTGATGATGGCTGCGCTGGACGGGATCAACTTTCAGCAGTTTATCGGCGCCCTGCCCGTTGACATTGATGAGCTATCGCGCATTTACAACGAGTTTTTTGCCTTCGCGGTGCCCCGGTTCCAAAAGAATCTGAAAGACATTCACCGGTTTGACAATCTGCGAATGGAATAATCCTTTTTCCGGGCGGCTCCCCGACCTGGAAGAAGGTTCGCTCCTTTTCTTCCCCCTTGCTTAAAGCAAAACAGCGCTCTCCATCACTGGAGAGCGCTGCCCGTTCTCATATTAAAGTGTTCCCTGATCTGGGAAGTTCAATTCAGGGGGCTCCCGTTGACGTAAAGCGTGTATCCGTTCGTCACAACATTGCTCATGCTTCCATTGAACGCCGTCAGGTAGCTGTCTGC
>JBDKTF010000163.1:0-6628 GCA_039680295.1 Anaerolineaceae bacterium | reverse complement strand
GATGCATCTGCCCATAACGGACAAATTCCGCCTGTTCCATGCCGGGAATTAATCGAAATATTCTGCGCTGCTCAGGGAAGGTCAGATTGGTTTGAAAACCGACCAGATTATACAGACTGCCCGCCAGGTTATCCTGCCGTAGTTGAACCACTGCATACGGTCGTTTCCCTGTCCGCGGATCACGCAGTCCCACCGGACGCATCGGACCAAAAGCCAGAGATTGTGCCCCGCGAGATGCGATGACCTCCACTGGCAGACAACGTTCAAAATATTCTTTCGCACCAGCTCGAACCCCTGTATCCATGTCCTGTTCAAACGAACGCAGTTGGATCCGTTCGGCGTTCACCAATTCCTGAACAAATTGTTGGTATTGTTCCTTGGTGAATGGGCAATTGATATAATCGCCATCTTCCTGTTCACCTTTCCCATACCGTGATGCTCGATAGGCAATATCCATGTTAATGGAACTGGCGGATATGATCGGAGCAATCGCATCGTAGAAGAAAAAATGCTCTTCACCGGATAATGCCGCAATTGCCCGGCTGAGTGCCGGAGAAGTCAACGGTCCGCTGGCAATGATCGCGGGAGTTTGCGGAATGTCGGTAACTTCTTCACGAATGATTTCAATGCGGGGATGGGATTGGATTTTTTCTGTAACCATGCCCGAAAATGCCTCACGATCCACAGCCAGCGCCCCACCCGCCGGAACTGACGTTGCTTCGGCGCATGCCAGCAGGAGGGATTTCATACATTTCAATTCCTCTTGCAGCAGTCCTGTCGCCCGGTCTGGCAATCGTGATCCCAGTGAGTTCGAGCAGATTACCTCTGCCAATCGATCACCAACATGCGCGCCCGTTTGATGTTTTGGTCGCATCTCGTACAGGCGAACGGATATGCCATGCTCGGCTGCCTGCCAGGCAGCTTCACTACCCGCCAGACCACCGCCAACAACGGTTAAGGTTTTGAGCAAATCATTCATCATCATACCGTTTTGAATTTTACCACTGTAGAACTTTTACATTCCAGTGATGATCTTCGCCAACCTGGAGCAATTTCATCCTGGCATATTACTTGCAACATATAGAAATTGTAAATATACTTTTACTGAAATCGTTCGAGGAAATCATGGAACCAAGAATTGGACAACGCACCCACATCGCGCCGACGGCGCATCTTGCTCAGACAATGACATTGCTCAGTCTGACCGCAGATGAACTCCGCCAGCAGGTTGAATCGGAACTGGCGTCCAATCCCGCGCTGGAACTATGCGAAGAACGACGCTGCCCCATGTGCGGCAGGGTTCTTACCACACGTGGTCCGTGTCCCGCCTGCACAGCACCCAAAATCGCCGAACCAGAGGCGCCAATCGTCTTTATATCACCACGGGAAGATTTTTATACCTCACATCGGGAATCTCGCGAGGATATGCCCGACGAAGACGACTATACGACTGCGGCAGAAGATCTGCCTACATATGTTTTACGCCAGATTGCGCCAGAATTAGAACCCCCCGATAGAAAACTTGCGGCATTTATCCTGACACATCTGGATGAAGACGGATTTCTGACAACCACAACGATGGAAATCTGCCGTTACCAGCATGTCCCTCCCAGTCAGGTGCAAAAAATCATCCGATTGATCCAGCACGCCGATCCTGTTGGTGTCGGTTCGGCATCTCCACAAGAAGCTTTGCTGGTCCAATTGGAGGTTCTCGCCGAGACTCGCCCGGTTCCGCCACTTGCCCAGGCAATTATTTGTGATGGCATGGATTTACTCAGCCGCCGCCAATTCTCTGATCTGGCGCATCTTCTTCACACCAGCTTGCACCACGTGCAGGAAGTTGCCCGGTTCATTTCTGAGAACTTGAACCCATTCCCGGCACGTTCCCATTGGGGGGATGTCCGTGAGGCTGCTGAAACGAACGCAAATGTATATCACCAACCTGATATTATTATCAGTTATCTGAATGATCGTCCTGAAAATCCATTAGTGGTCGAAATTATTATGCCCATCTCAGGTACCTTGCGTATCAATCCTCTCTTCCGTCAGGCAATTCGCGAAGCGAATACGGAAAAGTTGGAGGATTGGAAAGCGGATCTGGATCGCGCTTCTCTTTTCGTTAAATGCATTCAACAGCGCAACCACACAATGTTGCGTCTCATGGAACGTCTGGTCAACATTCAGGAAGAATTTATCCGGTACGGCGAAACTTGCTTAAAATCAATCACCCGGGCTCAACTTTCTGGTGAGCTTGAAGTTCCTGAATCAACCATTTCGCGAGCCGTTTCGAGCAAAACGATTGAACTTCCCTCTGGGCGCATTGTACCTATGTCGATGTTTTTCGATCGCAGCCTGAATGCCCGCACAGTACTTCGTCAGATCATCGACAACGAATCGCACCCTTTGAGCGATACAGAACTTGCCGGGCTGCTCTCACAGGAAGGATACCCTGTTGCCCGTAGAACAGTGGCGAAATATCGCACCATGGAGGGAATTCTGCCGGCTCATCTCCGACGGAGTCAAGCCGCGAGAACGATATGACCAATATGGGAACACCGAAAACAAATCAACTCGCCTGGCGTGGAAAACAGCCGGGGCTTTTTGAATTTAATACCCTGTTGAATGCATTCGAAAAGCCTGCCCTGGTCGTGGACCTAAATCGAAAACAAATCTTCTCAGTAAATAGCGCACTGCTTAAATTAACCGCCTACACCCAACTGGATCTGATTAATGCGCAACTATCAACGATCATTCCAGAATTTACTGCTTCTGAAGATGGTTACTCGCCAGAGATCGACTCAAAAATCTTGCGTTACCAACGCGAACCTTTATTTGTTCGAATTCAAATGACCTGTATGGATGCCGTCAACCAGCTGTATCTGCTCACGCTGAAACCCATGACAGAAATTGAACAGGCTGAGTCTGAACGGCAACGTCGCAAAGAGATGTATTCAGCGTTGGAAATCCTTGCGGGCATCACCAGTTTCCCTGATCTGGACACATCATTGAAACAAGCGCTCCACTGCTGTCAGATGATGACCGGCGCTGATTCAATATGCATTTTTCAGGCAGCCGGTGATTCTCCCCACTTGAATAAAATTTGCGAAACCATTCCTGCGGGAGATTCTCCTTTTCCGTCCACTCTCTCTTCTACAAATTTGATCCGCCTGCACGAACCAATGATCTGGTCACCCGGCAAACGTGTCAATTCAGAATTGCACCGGGCAGCGCGAATCGCCAACTTGACTTATCTCGCCACGATTCCGCTGGGTCAGGAAGGCGCCCTGATGGGTTTATTGGTGATCGGGGATCACCAGATGTCCTCTCCTGAAGAGCTGCTCCCGATTGCCGAGATTGCCTCCGCAGCCATTACATCCGCGTTTCAGTACTACATTTTTACAACCACTACACGGATTAACCAGCAAAAGCACAATACTGCGCTCAATACCCACAATGTCTTGATTGATCACGCCGAAGAAGGCATGATTATCATTGACCACAATCAATCAATTATCAGTATGAACCCTGCCGCAGAATTGATTCTGGGCTATGACAGTTCGGAAGTAGTTGGCAATGACGTACGCACCATTTTGATCGGCTCTGAAACATTAGAACCGGCGTTTAACGCAGCCTTCGAAAATATCCCTACTCATAATCTGGGAACCGTGACACTCCATCGGCGCCTGGGGCAGGCGTTTATGGCGCATATTCAAACTCTGCCAATTATCGAGGACGGGAAAGCTGAAAATATCGCTATCATTCTGGCTGATGTCAGCGAAAACGAGCAGATCCGATTGCGTACTCAGCAGTTGGAGCAGCGCGCTTTGCTGGGAAACGTCACCGCGATCTTTGCCCATGAAGTGCGCAATCCCATCAATAATATCAGCACCGGTCTGCAATTGATTGCCATGAAACTGAATCCCGATGATCCGAATCAGGAATTGATCGGCAAACTTGAACATGATTGCAACCGGTTAACCCAGTTGATGGAATCGGTTTTGTCTTTCTCCCGCCCCATGGAATACAAAATGCAGCCGACCGAGCTCCACGGATTGTTGAAGCAGTTGCTCGACCGCTGGACTCCCCGCTTCGTGCGGAATCATATTCAATTGTATTTTCAGCCGCCGCGCGGAAAGACATTTGTCAATGGAGACTTCAATGCGCTGGAACAGGTTTTCACAAACTTGATTTCCAATGCAGTTACTGCAATGGGAAATACCGGCGGCGGAATGCTGGCGATCAAAATCACACAGCTCAATTCCGCGAGTGAATTTCCGCAGGTGGAAATCACTGTATCAGACACCGGTCCTGGAATTTCCGATGAAGTTCGTGATCATATCTTTGAACCATTCTTTACCGCCAGCCCAAACGGCACTGGTTTGGGGCTTGCAATCACCAAGCGGATCGTCACAGCTCACAAAGGGAACATTTCGGTCAATAGTTTTCCAGGGGGCACCGTATTTCATATCTGTATGCCATTATTGAAGATCGTTGAGGAGGAGAGTGCATGAGCGCCACAATTTTAATTGTCGACGACGAGGATACAGCTCGGAATAATGTCGCCCAATTTTTAAACGCAAAGGGATATGAAGTCATTGAGGCTGCCACACTGGCAGAAGCACGAACCTGCATCAATCGCGGTTCTGCAGATATCATCTTATTGGATGTTGTTTTGCCTGATGGTTATGGTCCCAGCCTGCTGGAAGAAACTGCGCACATGCCCAACCGACCACCAATCATATTAATCACTGCCTATGGCGTTATTGATATGGCGGTGGAAGCAATGAAATCAGGAGCCGTGGATTTTTTGCAAAAGCCCTTACAATTTCCTCAAATTGAGCAGGCGGTGCAACGAGCCTATGAGTTGGTATCCATGCGGCGCGAGTTGGCGCATTTCCGCGAAGCCGAGAAAGAAAAAACCGGTTTTGTTGTCGGAAACACGCCTCAAATGAAAGCAGTGTTGGAACTCTCTCGACGCGCTGCGCAGGCATCCATCAATGTGCTCATCTCTGGTGAAACCGGTACGGGGAAAGAGGTAATTGCCCGTTATATTCATCAGAATGGACCACGCACCAATAAACCATTCGTGGCGATCAACTGTGCCGCCATACAGGGGACGATGCTGGAAACAGAGCTCTTTGGGCATGAAGCTGGCGCTTTTACCAGTGCCGATAAACGCAAAAACGGATTGTTTGAAGTTGCAGACGATGGGATTCTTTTCCTTGATGAAATCTCTTCCATGCCGCTCGATCTGCAAGCCAAACTGCTGCGCGCCATCGAAGAACGTGCGATCCGTCGTGTTGGTGGAACGGTGATGATCCCTGTGGACGTTCAGATTATCGCTGCATCCAACCGTGACCTTCCGACCATGATTCGCGAAGGTAAATTCCGTGAAGACCTCTATTATCGTTTGAATGTCATCACAGTTCCTTTGCCACGTCTCAGCGACCGCAAAGAGGACATTCCCGAGCTGGTGGGTTTCTTTGTCAAACATTTCAACAGCAAGATGGGTAAAAATATCCTGGATGTAACACCCCACGCCATGGAAAGAATAGTTGCTTACAACTGGCCAGGCAATATTCGCCAGCTATCCAACGCCATTGAACACGCGATTTTGTTCTGCGACGATGTTGCGATCGATGTCAATCATCTTCCTCAGGAAGTCATCACCGGCGTCAAGCCATAATATAGTTCTGGTATATTTCTTGCAACAAACCTCCTGAAACCATCTTTCAGGAGGTTTGTTGATGATCCCGAATACCGTTCCCGATTTCTTACTCACCATGGCAACCGGACTTTTGCTGCTGGGGGTAATCTCCTTCGCGGTTGCATTGTATCTGCTAGTGTCCAAAGCAGTGGGAAAAGATACACGCACAATTGCCGAACAAACTGCAGAACTTGCCAAAAAAGGCATTTCAGATGATATCTCCGGGTTGGTTGGAAATGCTTCATCGCTTCTAAATGCGCTTGATCAATTGGTAAAGACATCTGCCGGCATCGGCATCTTCCTGATGATCATCAGCATCGTTCTGATGGGTGGCGCATATCTTTTAATCACACAAATTCCCTAATTCATCGCAACGCTCACACTTCTTGATGTTATTCCGGGTTGAAGACCGATCGGAGTCGCCATGCAGCTTTCCTCGATTCTTTCTGAATTTAAACACTTGTTTGATGCCCAGCAATTACCCGCTGTTCTTTATGCGCTTCGCCAGGATCCCCTGGTATGGAAAGAGATAGAGAAAGATGATTTCTTCATCAAGGCAGCAGAATATTGCGGTAATCAGGCAGAATTGTGGAATCCCGCTACCCTAAGCCTCCTGGCTCTCGAACACCCCATTCCACTTGATAGTCTGACCCAACAGCCGTTGATGCCCATTGACGTTAACTTGCGCCAGAAAGCAGCCCGGGCGTATGAAGAATATTTTCGTACACCCCAACCGACCGCTTCGTTGGCAGATGCCGGATTGTTGGCGTTGGCATTACGTGAACGTCGTCGGGTAAAAAGTAATTGGACAGGCATTTCCACCGAACTACCATTAACGATCGATTCAACCGGTTCTGCCTGGATTTCACCTTTAGCCTGTCTTATTGCCATGCTCCCCGCAGACGATGAACTTCTGCAGAA
>JBDKTF010000328.1:0-3065 GCA_039680295.1 Anaerolineaceae bacterium | reverse complement strand
CTCGATCTGGATGATGAAGGGCGCATCACCCTGGATGAGACCGATCTGCTGTTGGACGAAGAAGGCAGCTGCCTGCGTCCGGCTGACCACCCGATCCCGCTGGTGGAAACATTTGCTGAAGAACTGCGCTATTTTCTGGGAGAAAAAGGTTACGAAGAACTTACCCGCAAAAGAGATGCCAGCGACGCGCCAGCACCATCACATCCACCCGAGACGCCGCCCCAAGCTTAAGCAGCAGCACATTCAATAAATTTCGCAGGTCTTTTCCCCCAATCCCCAGGCGCAAGCCAATTTCCTCGTCCGTCAATCCTTCTGCCATCACATACAACGCCCGATTTTCCAGGTTTGTTAACCGGTTTGTGATGATTGAATGGGTTTGTTTTTCAATCATTCCGGTTAAATCACGCGATGATGTACGCGCCGGGAGCACCTGGTCTGCGCCAATTAACGCCCGCCAATCGGGTTCTTCATCCGGCAACGCCTGCGCCAGAACAATGATTTTCGCCGGACCCGCGTACCGATGCAGCATCATCAACCCCGGCAGCAGATCATCCGCCAGCAGCGCATCGACATCACCGGCGTTCAGACGCTTCAGCGCATCACCGCCACTGGTGCAAAACGCAGAAACAATCAGCCCTTCCGCTGCCAGTTTCTGCCGCCATTCGTTTGCATCCATTTCCGGATTCAAGGCTAAAATCACGCGCTGCACTCCATCCCCATTGCTCCAATGTTCTTCGCGAAAAATCATACCACGCCACAATTGTATCTGAAACAAACCTGAAGGTTGATTATTTTAACCAACATGACCGTAAATCATTCAATGGATTTACGGTCATGTTTTTATTTCAGTGAAGGGTTGTACGTCTATGCGTGCCAGAAACCGCGCCGCACCGGGCGCACATCTTCCTTGGTAATGAAGGCTTCGGGGTCTGTCTCGCGCACGGTTGACTCAGCCCGGCTGACGTCTTTCCGCAGCACACTCACGCTCAGCATGGACACCGTGCCATCCTTGCCGCGCGCCGGAATTTCCGTTACCCCAAAGCCAGCTTCGCGCAGTTGTTCGGCGATGATGGTACCACGGGTCGAACTGATGATACTCAACTGCACGTGCCCGATTGCCATCCGATCATCGATCAACATGCCCACGACATTACCCGTGGCGAAGCCCGCCGCGTAACCGATCACATTCAGCGGATTATCCAGATGGCTCAACACTGAACTGATCGCCACCACGTAAATGATCGACTGAACAAAGCCCAGAATCCAGGCAAGCTTCTTGTTGCCGCGTACAACGAACAACACCCGGATGGTATCCAGGGACATATCGCCGACGCGCAGAAAAAAGATGAGAACAGCCGACCCCAATCCTGCCCAGGTCAGAAATTCTGTAATCATGCCGCTGTCTCCACGGTTGTATCCACGGCTTCTTCCTGTTCTTCCGCGCTGTTGATTGCCGGAAGGTAGAGATTGGTCATGTATTCTTTGAGCATCCGGCGCATGGAGAATTGAGGCGCCAGGGTGGAAATCGATTCTTTGATACGGGCAATCCAATCGCTGGGCAGATTGTCTGCCGAACGGCTAGTGTAATACAGCGGAATGATTTCATTTTCCAGGGTATCGTAGAGGCTTTCAGCGTCCGCTTCATCCTGAGCGTTGTCATCTGCATATTGGGTGTCATCGCCAATCGCCCAGCCGTTCCGACCATTATAGCCTTCACGCCACCAACCATCCAGCACCGAGAAGTTCAACACACCGTTCAAGGCAGCTTTCATGCCTGAAGTGCCAGAGGCTTCCATGGGGCGGCGCGGCGTATTCAGCCATATATCCACACCCTGCACCAGATAGCGCGCCATGTTCATATCATAGTCTTCCAGGAAAACCAGACGTCCGCCGTTGCGAGCATCCTTCACCGCCCGGTAGACTTCCTGAATCAGCAGCTTGCCGGGTTCATCCGCCGGATGCGCCTTCCCGGCGAAGATGATCTGCACCGGCATATTGGGTTTGTTCAACAATTTGAGCAGGCGGTCGTAATCACGCAAAACCAGATTGGCGCGCTTATACGTGGCGAAGCGGCGTCCAAAGCCTATGGTCAACGTGTTCGGATCGAGCAGCACACCTGCCGCGATGGTCTGAACGGGATGAACCGTACCGGTCGTCCACTGCTCACGGGCACGGTCTGCCGCGTAATTCACCAGTTTGCGCTTCAAATGGCGGCGAACCAGCCATAATTCAGCGTCGGGAATATTTTCGATCTGCCGCCAGATGGCAGGATTATCTACATCGGCACGCCAATCTGGACCCAGGTATCGATCGAAGAGAATACCCATGCGGCGCGCCAACCAGGTGCCTGTGTGGACGCCGTTGGTCACATGTGTGATCGGCACATCTTCCGGTTTTAAATCGGGATACAGGAATGCCCACATCTTGCGGGAGACCTCTCCGTGCAGTTCGGATACGCCATTGGCGTATTTGGAGAGATGCAGCGCCAGAACGGGCATGCTGAAGGTGTCGCCAGACCAGCTCTGGTTGTTGCGTGCGATATCAATAAACTGGTCGCGGGTCAGACCCATTTGCTGCCACAAATTAGGGAAGTATTTGTCAATCAACCACAGGGGGAATTCATCATTCCCAGCCGGAACAGGCGTATGCGTGGTGAAAATACTCGTTCCGGCAATTTTCGATTTTGCATCTTCAAAGGAAATGCCCTGCTGAATCATCTCACGCGCACGTTCCAGACCCAGGAAGGCAGAATGTCCTTCGTTCATGTGCCAGATCGTGGGTTGAATACCGAGCATATTCAGCGCACGAACACCGCCGATGCCCAGCAGAATTTCCTGCGAAATACGCAGTTCGGGGTCCGAGGTATACAGGCGGGCGGTCAGCGCGCGGTCTGCAGGCGCATTTTGTTCCACATTGGAATCCAACAGATAGAGGGGAATCCGCCCCACCTGTATGGTCCACATACGGGCGTAAACTTTGCGCCCAGGCAGTTCCACATAAATCGTGATGGGTTTCCCCTCTTCATTCATCAAGGGAATCACAGAAAGCTCGTCGAAATTCAAATT
>JBDKTF010000099.1:0-2149 GCA_039680295.1 Anaerolineaceae bacterium | reverse complement strand
ATGACGTGCTGGCGTTTTTCCGTCAGGCAGTGGAAAAAGGCAAATCATACGAAGCCAATTGGGAAGAACAGCTACGCGTCTATAGTGAAAAAGAGCCTGTTTTGGCTCGTGAATTCAAGCGACGCATGACAGGCGCGCTGCCAGAGAATTGGGAAGCCGCAATTCCAACCTTCCCTACGGATGCAAAAGGTATGGCAACCCGCGCGGCATCGGGCAAGACCATCAATGCGCTGGCGCCGAAACTGCCTGAATTGATTGGCGGTTCGGCGGACCTGGCGCCTTCGAACAATACCTGGATCAATAACACACCTGCATTTCAGGCGGAAACACCTGAAGGACGCAATTTCCATTTCGGCGTGCGCGAGCACGGTATGGGCGCCATTGTGAACGGCATGGCGGTACACGGCGGTGTGATTCCTTACGGCGCCACGTTCCTGGTCTTTTCAGACTACATGCGCGGCGCGATTCGCGTTTCGGCGCTTTCGCATATCCCTTCGATCTGGGTCTTTACCCACGACAGTATTGGATTGGGTGAAGATGGACCGACCCACCAGCCAGTGGAACATCTGGCGGCGCTGCGCGCCATTCCCAACCTGGTGGTGATCCGCCCGGCTGACGCCAATGAAACCGCAGCGGCATGGAAGGTGGCGATTTCACGGCGGAATGGTCCTACCGTGCTGGCTTTGAGCCGTCAGGCGGCGCCCACCATCGACCGGGAAGTGTTTGCTTCAGCTGACGGCGTGGATCGCGGTGCATATGTGCTGGCGGACATCGGTGATGAAAAACCAGATTTGATTTTGATGGCGTCAGGGACGGAAGTCAACCTGATTGTGGAAGCCGGTGTACGGCTGGCTGCCGAAGGGACGAATGTACGGCTTGTATCCGTTCCAAGCTGGGAACTCTTTGCCGAACAGGATGCGGAATATCGAAACAGTGTATTGCCATCCACCATCACTGCTCGTGTGGCGGTTGAAGCCGGGATTACGATGGGATGGGAGCGTTGGGTTGGTGAACGGGGTGTGGTGATTGGCATCGATCATTTTGGTGCTTCAGCTCCGGCATCGCGTTTGTTCAGCGAATTTGGTTTTACGGTCGATCATGTGGTCGAAGAAGCCGGAAAACTTGTCGGACATGGCGTTATCGAGGAATAAAAGGAGTACATCATGCGTATTGTTGTAGGATGTGATCATGCCGGATTCCCATTGAAACAGACGGTCATCGATGAGCTGACCGTATTGGGGCATGAAGTACTGGACGTGGGAACGAACAGCACGGCGAGTGTGGATTATCCAGACTTTGCCGCCAAAGTGGCGCGTGCGATTCAGCAAAAGCAGGCGGATCGAGGCATTTTGATCTGCGGATCGGGTGTTGGCGCTTGCATTGCTGCGAACAAATTCAAGGGGATCAGCGCCTGTCTCTGTCATGATACTTATTCGGCGAGGCAGGGCGTGGAACATGATGACATGAATGTGCTCTGCATTGGCGGGCGCATTGTGGGGGTTGAAGTGGCAAAGGAACTGGTGCGTGCTTTCCTCTCTGGGGAATTTTCCACGGAAGAACGGCATCGCCGCCGGGTGGGTAAAACCCGCTCATTTGAAGAAAATTGGAAAAATGGAGGAATGGCATGAATCGGATTGAAAAACTGCATGCCCTGGGTCAATCGCTCTGGTATGACAATATTCAACGACGGCTGCTGGAAAATGGCGATCTGGCAGGTATGATTTCACGCGGGGATATTCGCGGCATCACCTCGAACCCCAGTATTTTTCATAATGCTATCGCCAAGACGCATGATTACGATCCGGCATTAATTCCGCTGGCAAAGAATGGAGCGACGCCAGAACAAATCTTCTATCAATTGGCAGTGGAAGATATTCAGGCAGCCGCTGATCTGTTTGCACCGCTTTATCAGCACACGCACGGCGGTGATGGATATGTCAGCCTTGAAGTCAGCCCGTATAAGGCGAATGATACCCAGGGAACCATACAAGAAGCACTGGCGCTGTGGAAACGGGTGAACCGTCCCAACCTGATGATCAAAATTCCCGCCACCAAAGCCGGTTTGCCTGCCGTGACAGCCGCACTGGCAGCGGGCGTAAATGTCAATGTGACGCTGATCTTCTCGCTCGAACGTTATGCCGAAGTGATG
>JBDKTF010000192.1:0-2024 GCA_039680295.1 Anaerolineaceae bacterium | reverse complement strand
TGCAGGAATACACGCCGGCTTCCCCATCTGCCGCGGATGAAATTGCGGTGCGCGAGGCGGACGGCGGTTTCAACCGCTGGTTTCTGGACCCGCTGTTTGGTCGGGGGTACCCCGCGGACATGGTTCGTCTGTATGCGCGCCAGGGATATTTGCCGCTTCAGGGCATGGATGCGTGGGTTCAATACGGCGACATGGAGATCATCGGCGCGCCTTTCGACCTGTTGGGCTTGAATTATTACAGCCGCTCGGTAGTGCGCAGTGACGCCGTGCCGGAACGTGACAACCTGCCGCAAACGGAATTTCCTGCGCCGCGTTCGGAATGGACGGATATGGACTGGGAGGTTTATCCTCAGGGGTTGTACAATCTGCTCAACCGTCTGCATTTTGAATACCGTCCCCGTAAGATCATGGTCACTGAAAACGGCGCCAGTTATTCCGATGGACCAGATGCCGCGGGACGCATCCACGACGTCCGCCGTATCGACTATCTGCGTGAACATATCCGCGCCTGTTACCGGGCGGTTCAGAACGGCGTTCCATTGGCGGGGTATTACGTCTGGTCCATTCTGGACAACTTTGAATGGGCGAAAGGTTACAGCCAGCGCTTTGGCATGGTCTATGTTGATTATGCCACCCAGCAGCGCCTTCCCAAAGACAGCGCATACTGGTATGCGCAGGTGATTGCACGCAACGGGTTGGAGGTGGATCAGGCGGGCGTATAAGATCCATTCCGTTTTTTGGGGGGAACCATCCAGACGGGGTCGACTTTCGGGTCGACCCCTTGCGCTTATTTGCGTCCCGGATCAGGACATTTGCAGAAAAATGGCAGAAAAAGGAATCATCCGTCGCTGAACCGTGGATGAAGATCAGTATTCCCCAGATTTTCTGGATGATATAATCAATATTGGACCCATCTGGATCTGTGAACGTGGAAATATCTGGATGAGCGGCAAGTGAACCTTCGATTGGAGTACGATGAACGATAAATCTGTGGTCATCATCGGGGCTGGTTTTGCCGGTCTTTCTGCGGGGATTTATGCGCAGATGAACGGTTATTCTGCCCAAATTTACGAAATGCACAATCTTCCCGGCGGTTTGTGCACCGCCTGGAAGCGCAAAGGGTACACCATCGACGGGTGCATTCACTGGCTGGTCGGATCGTCACCGCGCAGCGCAATGAACCGCTTCTGGCAGGAAGTGGGTTTGGCGCAGGGTCGCGAGTTTATCAATGCCGATGAATACATGCGCTTTGAGGGGGCAGACGGGCGCACCTTTGTCATCTACGCCGATGTGAACCGGCTGGAAAAACACATGCTGGAGCTGTCTCCGCAGGATGAGGCGGTAATCCGCGAGTTTATCGGGGGCATTCGCCTTGCGCTTCTGATGGACCAGCCCGGACCGGATGATCCTCTGTGGACAAAACTCTCCAAAACCGCAAAAATTGTGTGGTTGTTTGCTGTACACGGCAAGGAATTTCAACGCTGGATCAAGATCACTGCCGCAGAATTTACCGCCAAGGTGAAAGATCCGCTGATCCGCCAGGCTCTGGCGGAGATGTGGTACCCGCAGTTCTCCATGGGTTTCATCCTTTTTACGCTGGCGTATATGCACACCAAAAACGCCGGGTATCCCATCGGCGGTTCAATGCCCATGTCGCGTGCGCTGGAAAAGCGCTTCCTCGACCTGGGCGGGCAGATTCATTACGACAGCCGGGTGGAAAAAATCCTGGTGGAAAATGACCGGGCGGTGGGCATTCGCCTGACGGACGGCAGTGAGCACCGCGCCGGACGCGTCATCTCTGCCGCGGACGGCTATGCCACCATTTTCAAGATGCTCGACGGTAAATATACCGACGAGAAGATCAAGGAAATCTACGAGAAGTGGGAACCCTTCCCGCCGCTGCTGTATGTTGGCATCGGGGTCAACCGCGCTTTCGAAAATGAACCCATCACGGTCAGCGGGTTCAGCTATCCGCTGCGCCAGCCGCTGGAAATTGGCGGCGAAATGGTGGAGCGTATGCCGGT
>JBDKTF010000378.1:0-3281 GCA_039680295.1 Anaerolineaceae bacterium | reverse complement strand
GTCAGAATTGGACCAGTTGGACCACCTTCTGACGGAAGCGCCGCACGAATAAATCGAAATTACAGGTAGTGGATATGGAGCCTGAACTTCAAGACATCATCACCCTGGCAAAATCGGCAGGAGAAATTCTGCGCGCCGGGTATGGACAGCCGCATGAAATCGGACACAAGGGCAGGGTGGACCTCGTCACCGAGGTGGACCGCCGCTCGGAAGCCCACATTCTTCAACAGTTGCGCAGCCGTTATCCCGACCATCCGATTATCGCAGAAGAAAGCGGCAGGCTGGACGGCTCTGCGGCGGCGACGTGGTTTGTCGACCCGCTGGATGGAACGGTGAATTACGCCCATGCCATCCCCATCTTTTCGGTTTCGATCGCTTTCGCGCAAAACGGCAGTCTGCGGCACGGCGTGGTGTACGACCCCATGCGCGACGAATGCTTCAGCGCCACGGCAGGCGAAGGCGCCTGGCTCAACGGGCAGCCGCTGCGGGTATCCAATACCCAGGAGATGGTGGACAGCCTTCTGGTGACGGGTTTCCCCTATGACCTGTGGAAAAGCCCGGTGAACAACCTGGAATTTTTTGGGCGGTTTGCCCGTCAGACGCAGGGCGTGCGCCGGTTGGGCTCCGCCGCGCTGGATCTGTGTTACGTGGCAGCCGGACGTTTTGACGGCTACTGGGAATTGAAACTCCAACCCTGGGACATCGCCGCTGGCGCGTTGATCTGCCGTGAAGCTGGCGCCCGCGTGACCAATCTGGAAGGAGCGGCGGACATCTTGCAGCCGCCGTATTCCATCCTGACTGCCAACCCCGCGATGCACACTCGCATGTTCGCCGTGCTGCACGAAACCTGCGCGGAATAACCCACTTTGACACCGGAGCGCTCATGAACGGGGAACCCCCACCGTCCGATCTCGATTCAGATCATCTTCCCGTCGATCAGGTTCTCGAAGGCGACTGCCTGGAGCTGATGGCGGCGCTCCCCCCGGAATCGGTGGATCTGGTTTTCGCCGATCCGCCCTATAATTTGCAGCTGGCGCAGGAATTGTGGCGTCCCAATCACACGCTGGTGGATGGGGTGGATGACGATTGGGACCAGTTCAGCGGTTTTTCTGCGTATGATGAATTTACCCGCGCCTGGATGCGCGCCTGCCGGCGGGTGCTCAAGCGCAACGGAGCACTGTGGGTGATTGGCACCTACCATAATATATTCCGTATTGGCGCCATATTGCAGGACCTGGAATTCTGGATTCTGAATGACGTGCTGTGGATCAAGACCAATCCCATGCCCAATTTTCGCGGGGTGCGGTTTACCAACGCGCACGAAACCCTGCTCTGGGCGCAAAAGGAACACGGCGCGCCCTATACCTTTAACTATCACGCCATGAAGGCGCTCAACGAAGGATTGCAGATGCGCAGCGACTGGGTCATTCCCATTTGCTCCGGCAAAGAACGGCTGCGCGAGAACGGCGTGAAGGTGCATCCCACCCAGAAACCCGAAGCGTTACTTTACCGCATTCTGCTCGCCAGCACCGATCCCGGCGACCTGGTGCTCGATCCGTTTTTTGGCAGCGGCACCACCGGCGCGGTCGCCAAACGGCTGCACCGCCATTGGATCGGCATGGAACGCAGCCCCGAATACGCTGAGATTGCCCGGCGCCGGATCGCAGCGGTGGAACCCGCTTCAGCGGATGAAGCCGTGTTCATCACACCCAATCCACGCAAGCAGCCGCGTGTGCCTTTCGGTGTGCTGCTCGAGCACGAACTGCTGCACCCCGGGCAAACGCTGTACTTCATGGGGGATGCAAAAATTACGGCAACCGTACGGGCGGATGGGACGCTGGAGTATAATGGGCAGCGCTTTTCCATCCATGCCGCTGCACGGCAAATTCGCCAGGCGCCCTGTAATGGATGGGAATTATGGTACTTCGAAGATTCGCCGTCTGGACAGCGTCTGCCCATTCAAACGCTGCGCCAACGCATTCGAGAGTCCTATTCAAATCATTAGAAAGGGGACGAGAGTATGTCCACTGCCTATTGCCAATCTCGCTGGTCGCTTGCCGACCTGTATCCTTCACCATCCAGCCCGGAACTGGAATCTGCATTCAAAGAACTGGACGAACGGGTCGCCGAGGTTGAAAACCTTCGTCCGCTGCTCACCCCCACCATCACAGTTGAAAAATTCCTTGAAATCATCGGCAAACTGGAAAACATCAGCCGCATCGAAAGCGAATTGAACGGCTTCGCCGGATTGATGTTCGCCGCGGATACGCAAAATCAGACCGCCCAGACGCTGGTCGCGCGCGTGGATCAAACGCTGGCTGAGATCTCGAACCGCACCCTGTTCTTCAGCCTGTGGTGGAAGGACCTGGCAGATGATGCCGCCAACCGCCTGCTGACAGATTCTGGAGATTATCGTTACTGGTTGGAAGAAATTCGTCATTTCAAACCCCACACTCTCACTGAAGCCGAAGAAAAGATCATCAATATCAAAAACGTCACCGGCGTGAACGCGTTGGGGAACCTGTACGACTCCATCACAAACCGCTACACGTTCAAACTCATGGTCGATGGCGAAGTGCAGGAGCTGACCCGCGGCGAGGTGATGATCTATGCCCGCCATCACGATGCCAATCTGCGTGCTCAGGCGTATCAGGAACTGTACCGCGTGTACGGTACCGATGGTCCCATTCTGGGGCAGATCTATCAAACCCTGGTGCGCGATTGGCGCAATGAGCAGGTGTCGCTGCGCAAGTTTGCCAGCCCCATTGCTGCGCGCAATCTCACCAACGACATTCCTGACGATGTGGTGAATACCCTGCTGGACGTGTGCCAGAAGAACACGGATGTCTTCCAGCGCTACTTCCGCCTGAAAGCCAAATGGCTGGGCGTGGACCGGCTGCGCCGCTACGATATTTACGCCCCCGTGGTGAAATCGGACAAGACCTTCTCGTTCGAAGACGCCTACCACACTGTGTTTGATTCGTTCCAGTCTTTCGACCCTGAATTTGCCCGTCTGGCGCAGCGCGTGTTCGATGAAAATCACCTGGACAGCGAAGTGCGCAAGGGCAAACGCGGCGGCGCGTTCTGCTGGACAGTGACCCCCGCCCGCACGCCGTGGGTGCTGTTGAACTTCCAGGGACGCTCGGACGATGTTGCCACCATGGCGCACGAATTGGGACATGCCATTCATTCCATGCTGGCAGAAAAGCACAGCCTGTTCACCGCGCAAGCCTGTCTGCCGCTGGCAGAAACGGCATCCACCTTCAGTGAAATGATGCTGG
>JBDKTF010000522.1:0-5999 GCA_039680295.1 Anaerolineaceae bacterium | reverse complement strand
CTGCGCCCATGATCGAATCGGAAACGCGCGTCTGGAAAATCTACCAGGATATCGAAGTGGACGACACCCCATTTCCTGAGATTGGTGAAGCTTTTGAAGCCACCGGCGCCGTTCATCACAGCAAAGTCGGCACCGCTGATGCACGGATCTTTCGCCAGCGCCCTGCCGTCGATTTTGCCTGCCGCTGGTATCAGGATCGCCAGCATCGTTAACAAAACACAGACAGACCTCTAATGGAAATTCGGCTTGGTGTTGGATATACTTTCACGGTAATCAGATAAACAATGTCGCATATGACCAAGACGAATTAACAAAGGAGTGTAACAATGTCCTGGAAAATTGATCCTGCTCATTCAGAAGTAAACTTCTCCGTTCGCCACATGATGATATCGAATGTGCGCGGGCGTTTTGAAAAATTCAGCGGTGTGGTGGATTTTAACGAAACCGATCCGGCACGCTCTTCTGTCGATGTGGAAATCGAGACCTCAAGCGTTAATACCCGCGAACCGCAGCGGGATGCTCATCTGAGATCCTCCGATTTCTTTAATGCAGAAGCCTTTCCGGTGATGACTTTCAAGAGCACCAAAGTGGAAAAAAGCGACGAAAACCACGGGCGCATTACCGGCGCTCTGACCATACGCGACATCACGCATCCGGTCACCCTGTCTGTGGAATACGCCGGTCAGGCGAAAAGTCCCTGGGGTGGGGTAAGCGCCGGGTTCAGCGCAACAGCAGCCATTAATCGGAAGGATTGGAACCTCACCTGGAACCAGGCGCTGGAAACTGGTGGCGTTCTGGTGGGGGATGAAATTAAAATCAATATCGAATTGGAAATCATCAGACAGGCTTCGCCTGTATCTGAGAAGACCAACACGGTTGGAGAGCTCAATTGATCCAGCGTTGACTCACCGCGTAAAAAGACATCGCAAAGGACATCTATGTCAACATCTTCCATTCATATTCTGGGCTTTGCCGGCAGCCTGCGCCGGGCATCTGTCAACCGCGGGTTGCTGCGTGCCGCCAGTGAAAAACTGCCTGCAAATGTAACTCTCGAAATCTATGATCTGAGTGATATTCCGTTATACAACGGCGATGTCGAAGCATCCGGCACGCCGGATAGTGTTCAGGACTTTAAACAACGCATTGCCGCAGCGGATGCCTTGCTGATCGCCACCCCTGAATATAACTACTCCATCCCGGGCGTCCTGAAAAACGCAATCGACTGGGCATCACGCCCTCCGGCATCGTCGCCTCTTTCCGGCAAACCGGCAGCCATCCTGGGCGCAGGCGGCGGATACGGTACGGTTCGCGCACAAACGCATTTGCGCAACGTATTGGCAGCCGTCAATGTTCAGGTGTTGACCCGTCCTGAAGTGTTGATCCAAAACGCCCGCGATAAATTCAACGCCGACGGTAATCTGCTGGATGCAGAATCACGCCAGCGGGTATGGGATTTGATCGATGCGCTTGCCGTCTGGACCCGTCGTCTGCGTACCGGCGAAGGGACCCTCATTCCTGCAATCGCCGAGAAAAACTGACCGGGTATAAACACACAAAACAAACTCCGCCCTGTCGAATTGACTGACAGGGCGGAGTTTGCATTTCGAAAGAGATACAACAGGCTCGATCCCAAAACTCGTTTAATCCGCGTTGAAAATCTGATACTGATGTTCGATCGCCACCGCTTTTGAAAGCATCGATTGAGCCGGGCAGTATTTTGTTTCTGAAAGTTCAATTGCCCGTTCGACAGCCGCCGGATCCACGTTCCTGCCGGTGACCAGGTATTCCAGTATGATATGAGTGAACACTTTGGGGTGTGCGTCTGCCCTTTGGGCATGGACCTTTACCTCAAACGCGGTTACATCCTGCTGCTTTTTGCGCAAAATTGAGATCACATCCATCGCCGTGCAGCCTGCCAACCCAGTAGCGATCAGCTCCATGGGCAGAAAGCCAGCGCCAGCGCCGCCAACTTCTGGCGCGCCGTCCAATGGCACGCTGAATCCAGTATCTGCGCTGCCATCGAAACCCAACACGCCTTTCCAGGTGACTTTCGCTTCCATCGGTTGTTATCCCTTCGCCGAAACGCGTTGAATTTCCGCCAGCAGCATCTCTTCAGGGGCTGCGCCAACCATGTTCCCCGCCCCCGCATTGATGACCGTATGCGGTACGCCGCTGATCCCGAATTGATCGGAGAGTTCCGGGAACTCCATGGCCTCCACCATTTCAGCCTGCACCATTTCAGATTCCATCGCCATCTGATGAGCGAGCACCACGGCTCGCGGGCAGTATGGTCAGGTGGGGGTAACGTAAACCTGCAAGGTGATCGGTTCCTTCAATTCCTTCAATGCTTCTCGGGTAGCATCCTTCAATCCAGAATCCCGATTGGAAACCAGCATCAAGTCGTTGATCAGGGAGGAAAATTCATGTCCTGAAGGAATTCCGGCATAGCGAATACCATAATCCACAATTTCATCCCCGTTTTTCGCAGCAATCACAATACCCGGGGTCTTGTCCACATGGTACTGTTTGGCGAGATCCGCATCTTCTGCCATATCGTACACATCCAGACTCAACTTCGTTGAAAGCGCCGTCACTTCTTCCAACAGGGTGCGGGTCTCGCCGCAGAACTGGCAATTTTCCTTGTCACCGAAGAAGAGAACCGCCACCGGCTCCTTCAAATCCTTGAATACCGTTTGAATTTGTTGGATAATCTCATCGTTTAGCAATCCCGCCATCTTAACTCCTGTGTCTCAATATACTCACTTTTACCCCAACGGGGTACCATAAAAACAGCCTATCAGGTGAAGCTCCCGCTTTCTTGCGCACCGCATACCGGACAGCGAAGATTTAGCATCCCATCGTAATCGGCTGTACCCATGCCGCAGAACGGGCAGGGTCTCCCCGCTTCCAATCGTTTGCCATGCTCGTCTTCCTGCTGAAGATTCGACATGATTTCCGGTTCTGTATCAAACCTGAAGGTATCGATCATAACCTACCGTTTTGCTACAGGGCATCACCGTTTGATTGGATGCAACGAAATTATGAAAGTGACATCGAAAACTGGATTAAATAGGAATTGTCAGCGAGAGGAAAATATCCCTTATTTGCTGTATTCGTCCAGATTAAGGCAAGCAAACAGGCGGGTGCGCACATCCGAAGGCACTTCCTCTGGGGATGCGGTCTGGTAAAGTTCCACCGTTTTACGCAATGTATTGACCACAATTGTGCAGTCGTCACATTCAGAAAGGTGCTTTTCCAGTTCGGCACATAAACTTTCTGCCAGCGTTCCATCCACGTAATCTGATATAGAAGCCAGCAGGCTCTGGCAGGTTTTGGGATGTTCGTTCATTCCCGTTTTCCTTCCGACATGCGTTCGTGAAAATACGCTGATAAGATCTCTCTCAGGCGCAGTCTTGCCCGAAGCAGGCGTGTTTTCACTGCCGTTTCACTCAAATTAAGCGCGTCTGCTGTCTCGCGAATCGACAATCCTTGCATGTCCCGCAGTAAAAATACCGCCCGCAAAGCAGGGCTGAGCTGTTGAACTGCCTTATCCAGCTCCTGATGGGTTTCGCTGCTCAACAGCTCGCTCTCAGGCAAACAGCACCAGTCCACAATTTCAACTGGTTTCTCCGCGCCTTCAGTCGAATCTTCATCCGGTTCTTCATCCACAGGCACCGTCTCCGGATGGTGTTTACGCAGCAGCATGAGGGCTTCATTGACCGCAATCCGGTACAGCCATGTGGAAAGGCTGGAACGCCCTTCAAACTCGGGCAGCGACCGAAATGCCTTGAGAAAGGTCTCCTGCAAGACGTCTTCGGCATCCTGACTGTGCCCCAGCATACGCAGCGCCAGATTATAGATTGGACCCGAATAGGCATCCACCATCCGGGCAAATTCTGCCCGATCCCCGGCACGCAGGGCGTCTAATGATAGATCATCGGATATTAAAGGTCTGCTCATTGGATGCCCTGAAGGAATAAAAGTGACATTTTGGAGTTACGACAATGTCCAGGTGGGCATGGCGTCGAAGTCCAGCGTGTCATTCTGGTGATTTACAAAGCGGAAGTACCCCGCTGCGCCGATCATGGCGGCATTATCCGTGCATAAGGTGATATGGGGGATATGGACGCGAAATTCATCCTGTCCCAGGAATGTCTCGCGTAAAGACCGGTTGGCAGACACGCCGCCCGCCACCAGGATCTCTTTTGCGTGGAAGGTGTTGGCGGCTTTAAGTGTCTTGCTTACCAATGTATCCACAACCGCTGCCTGGAAACTGGCTGCCAGATCCGCCACCGGCAGAGATTTATGCCGGTCTTCAAAGTCGCGCACCTGGCGCAGTACAGCCGTCTTCAACCCGCTGAAAGAAAAATCCCACGGATTATCCATCCGCGCGCGCGGGAAGTTAAACGCTTTCGGATTACCCTCCACCGCGGCTTTCGACACCGAGGGTCCACCCGGATAGCTCAACCCCAAAAGACGCGCCACCTTGTCAAAGGCTTCGCCAGCGGCGTCATCCTGCGTACTGCCAAGGCGCTTATAGGTTAGATGGCCGGTCATCAGGTTTAATTCAGTATGTCCCCCGGATACCAAAAGCGCCATCAGCGGGAATTGCGGCGCTGGTGGTTCGGCTTGATCTCCTGGATACACCCAGGCGGAGTAAATATGCCCTTCCAGATGATTCGCGCCGATCAGGGGTAACCCGGTCGCCAGCACCAGACCCTTCGCCATGTTGATTCCCACCACCAACGATCCTGCCAGACCGGGTCCGCGCGTCACTGCGATCGCATCCACATCTGATAATTTGAGATGCGCCTGCTGAAGCGCCTGGTCGACGACTCCATAAATTGTGCGGATATGCTGACGCGATGCCACTTCTGGGAAGACGCCGCCGTATTTGGCATGTAAATCGATCTGCGTCGCCACCACCGAAGAGAGCAACACGCGCCCATTCTCAACCACTGCGGCAGCCGTTTCGTCGCATGATGATTCAATGCCCAGAATGCGGGCTGAAGGGAATGCTTGAGGATTGTTTTTCTCGTTCACAAGTTCTACCTGATATGATTGAGGTCAGGATTGTCCAGTTTCATCAGACACTCGCCGGTAATTGTCTCATAAAATGGCAATCGCTGCAACTGTCTGTAATTGGCTCGAGGGACGAACTCGTCGTCCGTCCCTCGCTCAGAACCACCCCAATCCGTTTAGCCTTTCATCGGAAGCACCAGATCCATTGGATATGGCGCCAATACGTCAAATGTACCTGCCGGGTTTACATACAATGTATTTTCCAGCCGGACTCCCATGCCCCGTTCAGGATAATACAAACCGGGTTCGAGCGTGAATACTGCGCCGGGCGCCAGAATATCTTCTGTGTTATTGGCGTTCATCCCAAACCAGGGTCGTTCATGAATGTTCAATCCCACGCCATGCCCCAGGCTGTGAATATATCCGTGCTCTGTTTCCGGATGATGCAGCACGGTGGGATGTCCTTGCGCTTCAAACAGCTCGCAGGTGAGTTTCTGATAGGTCGAGCAGGGCGCATTGACCTTCAAAGAGCGCTCCACTTCATCATACACAGATTTGACATTTTCATACAGCGCCATCACTTCATCGGTGGCATAGCCCAACGACCATGTGCGGGTGAAATCATAAAAATATCCGCCACCGGCTTCGCAAGGATAGATATCGAACACAATCGACTGCCCCAGGCGCATGGGGTCACTCGGATTGCCGGCGCTATGCGGCACACCCGCATCCCGTCCGATGGCAAAGATTGTATCTTCCGGGTTTTCTGCGCCGCGTTCCGCCAGCCACAGATTGATCCGGCTTTTCACATCCCCAATCGTCAGCGGTTCGCCATTGGATTGGATCAAGACATCATTCTTCACCTTGTGACCGGTAAGAAAATCTGCGACCTCAGCCACAACATCCGTCGTAACCTTACCCATGGATCGGATATGCGCAATTTCATTTTCTTCCTTGGTCATCATGGCTTTGAGAAA
>JBDKTF010000397.1:0-2648 GCA_039680295.1 Anaerolineaceae bacterium | reverse complement strand
TCCCGGCGAGATCCTGTCGCTGGTGGGTGAAAACGGCGCCGGTAAAACCACCCTCATGAACGTTTTAAACGGCGTTCTACAGGCGGATTCGGGGCAAATTCTGCTGGATGGAGAGCCGGTTACCATCTATTCTCCCCGGAGCGCCCTCGAACAGGGGGTGACCATGATCCATCAGGAACTGGCGCTCATTCCACAACTGACCGTAGGGCAATACATCTACCTGGGACGCGAGCCACGCCGAAAATGGAAGGCGCTGGTGAACTGGAAGGACATGTATACCCACGCCCAGACAGAACTGGATCGTCTGGGACTGGATATTCCCGTCCGGGCGACGATTGCCGAACTGCCCATCGCTCAACGCCAACTGGTGGAGATCGCCAAAGCCCTCTCCTACCAATCGCGCGTGATCGTCCTGGACGAGCCCACCTCTGCCCTCACCGACCGTGAAGCCGAGGTATTGTTCAAATTGATGCGCTCCCTGCGCGATCAGGGCGTGACCCTGATTTATATTTCACACCGCATGGAAGAAGTTTTTGCATTATCCGACCGAATTGCCGTGATGCGTGACGGTCAGCTGGTGGGAGTCGCGCCCGCCAGTGAAATGAATCCCACCAAAGTGGTTCAGATGATGGTGGGACGCGAGTTGAAGGATTTCTTCTCCAAAACCACCACCGGAAAACGCGGCAATCTGGTGATGCAAGCCAACCATCTCTCGTGCGGCAAGCAATTGAAAGACGCCTCCATCAGCCTGTATCAGGGCGAAATCGTGGGGTTGGCAGGGTTGGTTGGCGCAGGTCGCACCAACCTGGCGCGGGTTTTATTCGGCGCAGATCACCCGCAAAGCGGCGAGATTTTCTTTGAAGGCAAAGAGGTCAAAATCAACAGTCCGCGCGACGCCATTCGCCTGGGCATCGGATTGGTGCCTGAAGACCGCAAGGGCGAAGGACTGTTCCTGGGACAGAGTGTCCGCTCGAATGCCGCAGTGGGATTATTCAACAAACTCGCCACCGTCGGGTTCATTCAATACCGCCGGGTGGAAAAATGGGTGAAGGATGTCGTGGCGCGCTTGAAAGTGCGCACGCCCTCATTGGCGCAGAAAGTGGGCAACCTTTCCGGCGGCAACCAGCAAAAAGTGGTCATCGCCCGCTGGCTGGCGCTCAACCCCAAAGTGTTGATTCTGGACGAACCCACCCGCGGCGTAGACGTGGCAGCCAAAGCAGAAATTCACGGTTTAATGAGCGAGCTGGCATCTCAGGGCATGTCCATTCTGATGATTTCCTCGGAGCTGCCCGAGGTGCTGGGCATCAGCGACCGAATCGTGGTGATGCGTGAGGGCAATCTGGTGGCAGAATTCAGCCGCGAGGAAGCCACCCAGGATCTGATTATGCAAGCTGCCACCGGTCAACTTCAGCAACCTATGAAAGCGTGAGGAATCGCTATGAGCCAAAACCAACCTTCCGGCATCCGAAATCTGCTCGAAATTTTCCGCAAGGGCAGCGCCTTTGTGATCCTCATCCTCATCGCGGGCGGTTTTGCCATCATGTCCGACCAGTTCCTCACCATCAACAACCTGCTGACCGTGGCGCTGCAAACATCGATCATAGCCCTGGTCGGCATCGGCATGACCTTCACCATCATCACCGGCGGCATTGATCTATCAGTGGGATCTGTGGCGGCGCTTTGCGGCGCACTGGCGGCTGGACTGGCAACCCGCAATGGGTTGGGCACCTATCCGGCGATTCTGATCGCGCTCGTGGCGGGGGTGGCAGTCGGCGCTTTGAACGGCGCCATGGTCGTTTACGGTCGCATCCCGCCCTTTGTCGCCACACTGGCGAGCATGGCAATTGCGCGTGGTCTGACACTGGTTTATACCAGCGGCAAACCCATTTCGGGAATCGATGAATCCTTCACTTTCTGGGCAGACAGCGTGATGGGTATCCCCGTTCCCTTGATCCTGCTGATTGTGGTTGCCATCATCACCTATGTTGTGCTGAGTCATTCCGCCTTTGGGCTGCACGTGTTTGCGATTGGCGGCGGCGAAGAGACCGCCCGCCTGGCGACCGTTCCCGCCAAAAAGGTAAAAATGAGTGTGTACATGATCAGCAGCCTGCTGGCAGCCGTGGCTGGCATTATCCTCACAGCCCGCTTATGGTCTGCGCAGCCGAACAGCGGCACCGGACTGGAATTGGACGCCATCGCGGCAGCGGTTCTGGGCGGCACCTCGCTGGCAGGCGGCACCGGAAGCATTACGGGCACCACCGCCGGCGCATTTATCATTGGCGTGCTCTCGAATGGTTTGAATCTGCTGGAAGTGCCTTCTTACAGCCAACAGGTGGTCAAGGGCTTGGTGTTCATCTTTGCCGTGTTGCTGGACTACTTCCTCAAACGGCGAATGAAGGCAACTGCCTAAGACGGATTTTAAGGATCGGGAATTTGAACGGATTTTCAGGCGCCTCTGAGGAGGCGCTTTTGATTGTGCAGCGATTCATCATACAAATTGCCTTACAAATCTCAAACATTTTTCGTATCCAATGAATTTGCATTCAGAACAAGCCTGTGTTACAATAATTCCCGCAGGCGGAGCACTCAGTCTGCGTAAGTGATCATAGGCATAAACAACCTCAAAGGTGCAGCCCCGGCTATATAGC
>JBDKTF010000524.1:0-4853 GCA_039680295.1 Anaerolineaceae bacterium | reverse complement strand
CGGTCGGGCGCAAAAACTGCCCGTGGTGTACGTGATGGCGTGGTATCAGAAATACCCCGTGGGTGTGGTTTCAAAAACCAGTGAGAACATCACCTCGCCCGCAGACTTGAAAGGCAAACGCATCGGTTTGCCCGGTCTGTACGGCGCCAATTACATCGGTCTGGATGCGCTGCTCTACGCCGGTGGGCTGAAGGAAAGCGATGTAACCCTCGATTCGATCGGCTTCAACCAGGTGGAAGCCATCGCCACCGATCAGGAACAAGCCGCCTCGATCTATATCGCCAATGAACCGGCGCAGCTTCGCGCCCAGGGATATGACGTCAACGTCCTCGCGGTTTCAGATTACACCCAGCTGGCGTCCAACGGCATCATCACCAACGAAACCACCCTGAAGGAAAGCCCCGAGCTGGTACAGCGCATGGTCACTGCCACGCTGAAGGGCATCCAATATGCCATGGACCACCCCGATGAAGCCTACGAAATCAGCAAGAAGTACGTGGAAAATCTGGCGTCAGCAGACCAGAATGTGCAAAAGGAAGTGCTCAAAATTACAATCGATGAATGGAAAGCCGATCGTCTTGGCTACAGCGACCCCAAATCATGGGAGAACATGCAGGAAGTGCTCCTGAATATGGGGTTGCTCAAAGAGCCGCTGGACCTGACCCAGGCGTACACCACTCACTTTATTCCGGCAAAATAAAGATGACCCTCTCAATCCCCGCTGAAAAGAGCCCGTTCCCTATGTCATCCGATCCGCCTGTTTTGCAGATCAACCACCTTTCCGCGGTTTTTCCCAACGGCAACGGCGGGTTGAAGGTATTGGACGATGTATCGTTTTCGGTGTTCGATCAGGAATTTCTATGCTTGCTCGGACCCTCCGGCAGCGGCAAAAGCACCTTTCTGCGCCTCATAGCCGGGTTGATCCAACCCACCAGCGGCGAGCTGCGCTTCGCCGGGGGCAAACGCCCGCGCATCGGATACGTCTTCCAGCAAGCCAACCTCATGCCCTGGCGCACCGTGCTGCAAAACATCACCCTGCCGTTGGAGCTGGAAGATCAACCCGCGCCCAAAGCGCAGGCGCAGGCGGAAGAAATGATCGAGTTGGTGGGGCTGCAGGGGTTTGAAAAGGAATACCCGCGCAACCTGTCGGGCGGCATGGCGCAGCGGGTGGCGCTGGCGCGCGCGCTGATCTTCGACCCCGATTTTCTGCTGTTGGACGAACCCTTCGGCGCGCTGGACGCCTTGACCCGCGAGCGCATGGGCGAAGAACTGCTGCACATCTGGCAGGCGCGACGCAAGACGGTCATCATGGTCACGCATTCCATTTCTGAGGCGATTTACCTGTCAGATCGGGTGTTGGTGCTCACCGAACGCCCCGGCAAACTCTGCCTCGATCTGCCGGTGACGCTGCCGCGTCCGCGCAGCGAAGAGGTACGCTACACCCCGCAGTTCGGCGAGATCGCGCACCGTTTGCGCACCGCCATCGGAAATATCCAATAAAAATCAAAAAGGGGAGCCGCGTGGCTCCTCTTTTTAATCATTCTGGATGATGGTTTTGATTTGCTTTTTGATTCTTAATCTTCGCGTTCCTTTTTCAGATCTTCGCGTCCTTCGCGTTGATCTTTTCGTCCTTCGCGCCCTTCGCGTTTGCTTTTTTCCTTCGCGTCCTTCGCGTTTAATCTCTTTTCCTAACGATTCAGGAATCTCACCACCAGATTCAATACCAGCGTGAGCACAACGCTGAGGACGATGGACGCCAGCAGCGGGATGATGCACGATCCGCCCGCGAAATCGAAGCGCAGCGTTCCCGGCAGATTTTTCAACGCAGACGTTTTGCCCACCAGCCACACGATCCCACCGATGACCGCCAGCGTGATGCCGATGATCACCAGCCAGCGTCCCAACAACGTCCAGGGTTCCATGTTGTTCATGACGCACACCTCCATCTTTCTCGATTATACGTCAGGTGAAAAGAAAAGCGGTCGCGAAAATTCTTCCAAAACCAGGCGGAAGGCGATCGGATCGGGTAAAATTCATCCGTCACCCCGATCAAACAGTTTTATAGAGAGGAACTCCATGCGACCTTATGTCATGCTGGCGAATATCATCAGCCTCGACGGCTGCACCACCGGTTTTCCCGCCAACATCGGTTTGTATTACGGTCTGGTCGGACAACTGGGCTACGATGGTCACCTCTTTGGCAGCAACACCCTCATCACCTCCGGCGCTCCCGCAGACCCGCCCGACGTGCCGCCCGCGCCGCCTGTGGAACCCACTCCCGGCGATACCCGACCGCTGGGCATTGCCGTGGACAGCCGCGGCAGGGTGCGCATCTGGGGCGCCATGCGCTCTGAAGGTTACTGGCGGGACTTTGTATCGCTGTGTTCGAAACAAACCCCTGCTGATCACCGCGCCTACCTGCAAAGCCAGGGTGTGGAAGCGGTGGAAGTCGGCGAAGAACGCATTGATCTTCCCACTGCGCTGGATCTGCTGGGAGAACGTTACGGCGTGCGCCGCATTCTGGTGGACAGCGGCGGCATCCTCAACAGCGTGCTGCTGCGCGCCGGTCTGGTGGACGAAGTGCATTTGCTCATGTCTCCGCACCTGGTGGGGAATGAAAGCGCCGGGGCTTTTTACCGTTCCCTGCCAGGGTTTTCCCCCGCAGAGACCATCTCGCTGCATTTTGACGGTTTGAGCCAGGAAGCCGAAGGCATCGTCTGGCTGCGCTACACAGTCAACCGGGATTAATTTCAAACCCACTATCGAATCAAAACGGGCGGTTGTCTGAAAAGAAAAATCGCCATCCAACAGGGGCGGACGCACAGGTCCGCCCTCTTTTTCGTTTGGATGGATTATCAATCAATCACTGCCGAATCGGCGCAGGAACCACATCTTGACCACCTGTGTCAGCAGCACATACGCCACCATCATTCCCAGCAGGAAAAGCCAGTAAAGCGGAGGAAGCGGTACAAATCCCAGCGTCTTTGCCAGCGGTGAAAACGGCAGTGCAGCGCCGAACGCCACCACCGCCAGCGAGGTCAGCAGCAGCGGGCGGCTGGCGCGGCTCTGCACAAACGGAATTTTGTTGGTGCGAATGACGTGGATGATCAGAGTCTGCGTGAACAGGCTTTCCACAAACCAGCCGGTATGGAACAGCTCTGGATTATTCCAGCATTTGAAAACGTACAGCATGATGAAAAAAGTCAGGTAGTCAAAGATCGAACTGATCGGTCCGATGTACAGAATAAAACGTTGAATTCCACTCATCGTCCACTTGCGCGGTTTTTCCAACCACTCCGCATCCACCCCATCCGAGGGAATGGCGGTCTGCGACAGATCGTAGAGCAGGTTGTTGGTGAGTACCTGCAGCGGCAGCATGGGCAGGAAAGGCAGGAACAGACTGCCGCCCAACACGCTGAACATATTCCCAAAGTTGGAGCTGGCAGCCATTTTGATGTATTTGGTGATGTTGCCAAAGACACGCCGCCCTTCCATCACACCCTCCTGCAAAACCTCCAGCGAGTTTTCCAGCAGGATCAGGTCCGATGATTCCTTGGCGATATCCACCGCCGAATCCACTGAAATGCCCACGTCGGCGGTCTTGAGGGCTGGCGCGTCGTTGATCCCATCTCCCATAAAGCCCACCACGTGCCCGCGGCTTTTCAGCACCTGGATGATGCGCTTCTTATGCGCTGGCGCCAGCTTGGCAAAGACGGTGGTTTGCTCCGCGGCTTCTGCCAGAGCCTCATCGCTCATCCCTTCGATCGCCGGACCCAGCAGGATCTGCTCAACCGGCAGTCCCACCTGTTTGCAAATGCTGGCGGTGACCACATCGTTATCGCCGGTCAGAATTTTGACTTCCACTTTGTGACCTAGCAGCTCCCGGATGGCTGCCACCGCGGTATCCTTGGGCGGATCGAGAAACGCCAGAAAGCCCATCAGGATCATATCCGTTTCATCTTCCACGGCATACACCGTCCCGTGATCGGGGGATAGGGTCTTATAGGCAATGGCGATTACCCGGAACCCATCGGCGTTCAGATCGTGAACCATCTGCTTGCGTTTGGTGTCAAAGTCTTCCTGAACGTCCAGCACATCCCCATTGACTTCAACATGGTCGCACAGGTGCATCACCTCTTCCACCGCACCCTTGCAAATGAGGATATGGTTGTGCTGCGCGTCTTCCACCACCACTGACATGCGGCGGCGCACAAAATCAAAGGGGACTTCGTCCACCTTTTTGAATTCTCCCTGCACCACAATTTGATCTTCCAGGTCCACGTGGTTCAACACCGCCACATCCATCAGGTTTTTCAACCCGGTTTGATAGTAGCTGTTTAAATAGCCGTAATGCAGCACCTTGATGCTCTCGTTGCCCTGCGCATCCAGGCTCTTTTCCAGCACGATCTTGCCCTGGGTGATGGTACCGGTTTTATCGGTGCATAACACGTCCATCGCGCCGAAATTCTGAATGGCGTTCAGCCGCTTGACAATGACCTTTTTCTTCGACATGGCAATGGCGCCTTTCGATAGATTCACGGTCACGATCATCGGCATCATTTCGGGCGTCAACCCCACTGCCACCGCGAGCGCGAACAGAAAGGCTTCCAGCCAGTTGTGCTTGCTCAACCCGTTGAACAGAAATACCAGCGGCGCCATCACCAGCATAAAGCGGATCATCAGCCAGGTGAATCCGTTGATCCCTTTGTCAAAACTGGTGACTTCGCGTTCGCCCACGATGCTGGTCGCCAGTGTGCCAAAATAGGTGTTGCTGCCCGTGTCCACCACCACTGCCGTTCCGCTGCCGCTTTCCACGTTGGAGCCCAGAAAGCAGATATTGGTCAATTCCAGCG
>JBDKTF010000265.1:0-3041 GCA_039680295.1 Anaerolineaceae bacterium | reverse complement strand
TGCACTGCCAACGGATGCGTTGTGGATTTCGCAAACGCAAATCTGATCACCCAGGCAATGATCAATTGGGCGCCGTATCAACGCAACGGTGACGAATGGCAACCCTATGATCTGAACGAATATCTGGACCACCTTGAAGCGCATCTGCGCGATCTGGATGACTACCAGCCAGTGGATGATTCGGCAGATGCCCGGTACTACGTCGATGGGCAGATTGCTGTGGCAAAAACGTATTACCGCAATCTATACGGCGGGGTGGTTTTGCTTGTGGCGATCAATGGAAAACCCGCCATCAATTCTCCTGTGGTTGTAGAAGATCAGGATATTTTCAATTCATTCTATTTATATCATTCCCGGGGGAAGACGGTTGCCACCGTGGTGACAACCGTCATTCAGATGATTCTGAATGGGTTGGATCAAAATCCAATGCTGCTCTACTCGGTTATATTCGGCACAAAAGTGGATCGGGCAGTCAGTCTGCTCAAAGCATTGGGTAAAGGATTGTCTGAAAAAGTATCTCCGATTACGAAATTGCTGACGACAACATTCAGAAAGGTCGCGTTGGGGGCGGCAATTTTCGTGGCGGCAGCCGGCATTGCCGTCCTTGTGATACTGTATCTGGTTGGCGACGGCACCCCGATGGGTAAGTGGGCTGGGCGGATTTTGTTTGCCGTCTTCAGCACCATATCCGCTGTACTCGCCGGGGCGTCATTGTACGGCGCCATCAAAGCCATTAAGGGCGTCTCGGATACTGCCAAAGTGGCGGCGGTGATTGGCGCCATTATCGGTGTGGTCATTGCCTGGGGCGTGTTTATTTATTCATGGATCGCATCCGGGGTGAGCTTTGGCTCCCTGGCATTCAACAGTATGGTCGCCGATGCCATCGCCGGGACGATTGTGGTTGTCTTAATGGCGGCGCTTACTGCCACCGGGGTTGGCGCTGTCATCGTTGCTGTAATCGGCTTGATCGATGCGGTGATCTCGGCGATCTGCGCCCTGGCTGGCGCCAATGAATTGGATGAGGGACATTGGGTGCGCCAGTACATCTGCATCGGTATTACCGGATGGATCACCAAGATCTTCAAGTGGATCATCTATAGCAACACTTATCTGATCAATTACGCCAGCGGGGATCGATTGACGTTCAACGAGGTGGATCAGGACCTGGAAAACGTGAGTGCTGGAATGACCAGCGGCAATCATATGAAGATCACCGTGGATGTGACCAACACGATCACCAAATCCAGCATACCGATTGATTGGAAAGCAGCGCTGTATTTCTGGCAGTTTTCAGACAGCAACGCCAAATCATCCACATTCAGTTATAAAGTGCAGCCTTCAGAGACTGACATTCACGATGACTTGAGCCGGGGAGATATTTCGGGCGGGTGGGTTTCGGTTGGAAAGTCGAAATGGGAACAAGATTTTGCAGCCACGTCAGATGGATATTCCATTGCGGTTCCAGAAACTGGCATTAATAAAGACCCCTCTGTTTACATCAGTGAGGGGAGCGCTATTCCGGTGCAGGAATGCTGGGTGATCTATTATCCGATCATTACCCCGATTCCGATTCCGATCTGCTATATCCGCACGGAAAAAGCGACGGTCAACAGCAGCCTATCCTCCAGCCTGACGGTGGATGTATTTCCTCCCACGTTGGACGCGTTTTATGCGCTGACCAGCACCAATACTTCCAATGATGGTATGGCGCTGGCATGGGGACAAACCGGAAATTTAAAGTTCCCAACGCTGCGGGATGCGGATGGCGACGGGCTGATGTCCAAAGCCTTTACCGGAGGGAATGACCCTGACGACCGGTATTATGACACCGATGGGGACGGCTTGAATGATTTCTACGAGGTCGCCAACGGCAGCGATCCGCGGCTTGCAGATACAGATGATGATGGTTTGAGTGATCGTCTGGAAGCCATTTACATGACCTCTCCCACCCGCAAGGACACGGATGGTGATGGTCTTTCGGATGGAGACGAAATTCTCGGTTGGCTTTACACCTATGACTTTACTTCAACCGGCGAACCTCTGGAAACCATGGTCTATTCAGATCCGTTGATGGCGGATTCGGATATGGACGGCGTCACCGATTATCTCGAGAAAGTCTACGGCTTCAACCCACGGGTTCCGCAGGATTCGGATGTGTTGGATTACTCTTTGACCATGAGTGAGCAGGATTCGCCGCTGGTGATGCTGCAATTTAATGAAGACAGCGGCGCAATGGTCTTTGCCGATTCATCGAATTACGGCTTCTCGGGTTCCTGTGATGCGGATGAATGCCCGCTGAGCGGTCTGGACGGTCGATATGCATCGGCGGTGCGCTTCGATGGCACGGATCTGATCCATTTGCCGACGTCTGCCAAAGCGATTTCGCTGGCTAACAATCAGCCGTTCACAATCTCGGCATGGGTGAATACCAGCAGCGGTGGAACACTGCTTTCAAAGTGGTCTGATGCCGCTGACGGGCAGCAGGAGTTGCGCTTTGAAGTAACCTCCGGCGGAAACCTGCAATTGAGCAGCAGTTCAACGACCGTTGCCAGCACTGGAATTGTTCCCGATAACACCTGGACGCATGTTGCAGTGGCTTTCGACGGCAGTCAGGCTGCTTTCTATATTGATGGAAGTCAGGCGGGCGTTTCAAGCTTCACCAATGATCCGACCTTTGCGGCAGGGAGCGTTCCGGCAGAAATGATGGTTGGCGCCTACATGGGAGGATCGGGTCCGACCGGCGCCTTTACCGGTGACCTGGATGAACTCGCTTATTTCGACCACGCACTCCCGGCAGATGATGTTTCCACCCGTGTAATGACTGCCCGCTACAATTTCAACGACAGTCTTGTACGACCCGGCGAAAATGTGGTCTATCATTCCATGATTACCAATTTGCTCAATTCGCGTTTTGCGTATGGTCTGCTGAACACGATCATCGACAAAACCAACGCCATTGTTGACTGGGCGACCAAACTACTTCCACGGACCTTTGTGCTCTATCCGGATAACCCGGTGGTGACCGGTGTCAACACCGCTGA
>JBDKTF010000137.1:0-2642 GCA_039680295.1 Anaerolineaceae bacterium | reverse complement strand
CCGGCAAAGGGCGTGACCGGCGCCACCGTGTGCATGCATGCCGGTTTTGGACCGATTCGCAACAGCCGTACGGCTGGTTCCATGGTGACACAATGGCAGGATGGGCAGGTGACGCATTGGCTGACCGGCACAGCAGCCCCCTGCACCGGGATCTTCAAACCGGTCTGGATGGATGCCGGACTGCCCGATTTGGGTCCAGATCCGACGGGTATATTCAATGATGCCTGCCTGTGGTGGCGCCACGAACAATTGCACCGCGAGGTTGTGCGGAGCTATGGCGTTCGTCTGGGCATTTACCGGCAAGAGCGGGATGATCTGGAAACTTCCTTTCAGAAAGATGCGGCGGTTCTTGTTCAAGCTTCCATCGAAGAGCGCCGGACATTTTCAGAGACGTGTTTTGCCGCCGCTGATCGTGCGGAACAAGATTGGATCGAGCAGGTTCGCGCCATCGAAGGTGAGGATCATACCGGTTGGCTGGCGCGGAAGACGTGGGATCGTTTCAACCGGGCAGCGAAGATCAATCAGCCCCAATATTGAGAAATATCCAAACGAACGAGAGCAGGGCGCACAGGAACACATATGACGTTTTTATGGAATATTATTTCGAATGACGCTGTTTATGTTGAAATGCCCAGAACGCTTCTCGGCTGGCTGGGATGGCTGGCTTTGATCGCGGGAATGATCATCTGGGCAGCCAAAGGTTGGAAAGCGCTGCGCGCCATGAAGCGGCGCGATTGGCTGTGGTTTACCGTTCTGTTGGTGCTCACCCCGTTCACCGCTCTTCTGTTGGGTTTCCGACTACCCAGCGGGCAGGGTCTGCCTCCTCCGGGTTTGCCCGTGGTTCCGCAGGGTCCGGCAATGATGTTACTTCTGGCGGTACCGTGGATGATCGCGGGTGGTGTGTTGGGCAGTATTCCGGCGACCTTTCTCGCGCTGATTTCAGGTACATTGCTGGCGTTGTTTGATACGCACAGTGCCTATACACCGGTCATCTACGCATTGCTTGGGCTGCTATTCAGTGCGATGATGCAGCAACGCTATCGCACGCGGTTTTATCGCCTTTTGCGCCAACCGATGGTGGCAATGCTGCTTTTGCCGGTGGGATTTGCCATTTTATTCATTACCGCCGCCGCCACCAGTGGGGGAGACGATCTGATGGCTCGTCTGGATTACGGTATGACGCACGTCGGCATAAACACCCTGGCACTGGCAGGGATGGTGCTGGTGGGCGGTATATTCGGACAAATTTTCCGCACAGCGTTTCCAAAAGTTTGGGGTGATGATGCCCCGCTGATTCCATCGCCAACCGAAACAAGCCTTGAAAATCGGCTGCTGGTCAGCATTGCGCCTGTGATCATTCTTCTGGTTCTGGCGTTGTTGATTGGGACCTGGGTTATGGCGGGGAATGCTTCACGAAAAATGCTTGAAGATCGACTTTCCAGCACCGCAAATGTGGCAGCAGAAAGCATGCCGTTCTTTTTGGAAGCGGGTCAAAATTTAATCCTTCAACTTTCTGATGATGCGACACTGGCTTCATCTTCCCCGGACGAAATTTACACGTCCCTTTCGATAAAATTGCGTTCTGTGCCATATTTTCGCCAGCTATATTATCTGAATCAATATGGAAATCCGGTTTCCGGCTATCCTGAAAAGAATTTCGAAGAACTGACTCCCTCCCTGGAAGAGCGTACTGGAATTGATCTGGCACTTAAAAAGGTACTGGTTCAAACCTATACGGTTCCGCCCCAGGCAGGGGAGGGTAATCAGGCGGCGCAGATCAGCTTCATCGCCGCCGTACAGGATGATGCAGGCAATATTCAGGGTGTTTTGCTGGGGCGCAGCGATCTGGGAGCCAATCCATTCACGCAGCCAGTTATTCAGGCAATCCGTACCATTCAATCCCTGGGAGGGCAGGGTTTGATTGTGGATGAAAATGGCAAAATCCTTTTTCATACCCAACCCGATCTGGTGATGACCCAGTATGAAGGGGATCTCCCGGAAACAGCGGCGTTTTATGACGGCACGGCTGCGGACGGAACGCGTGAAATGGTTTACGCTCAACCCGTCGTTGGGCGTTCCTGGACGATTATTTTGACCGTACCGGCGCGGATGATTCAAAAGCAGTCGTATGATATCGCCGTACCGCTTTCCGGCTTGATTTTGCTGCTTTCCCTGCTCACCGTGATCATCCTGCGTGTTGGACTGCGCCCCGTGACCGCCTCGATGCGATCTCTGGCGGTGGAAGCAGCGCGCATTGCCGATGGACAACTGGATCATCCCCTGCCTGTTCAGGGGGCAGACGAGGTGGGGCAACTGCGTCAGGCTTTCGAGCAGATGCGGGTACGTTTGAAGGACCGGTTGGAAGAGATCAATTTGTTGCTGGAAGTCAGCCAGGGCGTGGCATCCAGCCTGGACCTGGAAACCTCGGTGCAGCCGATTTTGAAAGCAGCATTAAACAATGGCGCGAGCGTTGCCCGGATGGTTCTGCCGCCGGAACCTTCGGCAGAATTTCAGTCTGATATGCCGGATCGGGTGGGCGCGGGCGCGGCAAGCGAGATGTATGCCGGGTTGGATGAGCCCTTGTTGGAAATCTCACGCCAACATTCGCACATCATCCTGACCAACCTGCGGCGCGGGCGCAG
>JBDKTF010000200.1:0-4752 GCA_039680295.1 Anaerolineaceae bacterium | reverse complement strand
GATTCCCTTCTGCCGCATGTCGCCCGTAAAGATGAGATTGATCAGGTCTCCTCGCGCGGCTACGCCATTGGTTATCTTGGCGGTGGGCTGCTGCTGGCAGTCAACCTCGTCATGATCATGGTCATTCCCAAACTCGTTCCGACTCTCACCACTGGTTTGATGACCCGTCTGTGCTTCATCACCGTTGCCATCTGGTGGTTGGTTTTCAGTATCCCCCTCCTGCGCAACGTCAAAGAACCGCAACGCCGCATCCTGACTGGAGAAGCTTCGCACGATAATCCATTCGTCGCCAGCTTCAAACGTCTGGGGCAAACCTTCAGCAAATTACGCATCTACAAGCAGTTGATGCTCTTTATCGTCGCTTTCTGGCTGTACAACAACGGCATCGGCACCATCATTTACATGGCATCCATCTACGGTAAAGAGCTGAAATTCAGCGATACAACCGTCATCGGCACCCTGCTGATGGTTCAATTTGTCGCTTTTCCCTTTGCTTTCCTGTTCGGTTGGCTTGCAAAGAAAATGGGAACCAAGAATGCCATCTATCTCAGTCTGCTGATCTATACCGGCATCGCCATTGGCGGTTTCTTCATGCAGAAAGAGATCCATTTCTGGATCCTTGGTTTCTTCGTTGCCACCGTTCAGGGGGGCAGTCAGGCGCTTTCACGCTCTCTCATCGGTCGCATGATGCCGCCCAGCCAATCCGCTGAATTCTACAGTTTCTTCGGCGTCAGCGAAAAAATCGCCGGCGTCGTGGGACCCCTCGTCTTCGGTCTCGCCAGCCAGTTTTTGGGCGGCGGGCGCGTGGGGATCATCTCGTTGATCATCTTCTTCATCATCGGCGCGCTTGTGCTCACCCGCGTGAAAGAAGATGAAGGCATCCGTATCGCCGAAGCCGAAGAAGCTTCGTTGTTATCCTCATCCACCGCTGATTAATTTCCAAACCTGTAACAAATCAGGGACAGATCTCAGACCTGTCCCTGATTTGTCATTTTATCGATTAGATTTGCCAGATCAATCCCTAGGTCTGTTCTGTGTGTGACTCCCTTTTTTTCAATCGCTTCATGCGTGCCTGACGCAGCATGGCAACTGCCGCGTAAATGGCAGGAAATCCCCAGAAGCCAACCATCAACCGCAGTTCCCGGAAAAACCGGTCGGGTGTGCGGTTCTTCCAGGTGAACACCGGACGCATCACCAGCGGCTTGAAGAGCGCAGAGAAAGAGAAAATCAATCCCAACCAGAGCCGTTCCCCGTTGGGGAAAAGAACTGCAAATGGGAAAAGCCATGCCACATACCACACCTGCAGCCAGGTGCATCCCACCAAAAGGTAAAACGCCAGAATATCGAACCCGGCGAACGGAAAACTTAACCATGAACGATCTTTGAATGCCAGCCAGCCGCGCACAAAGGCAAAGAGTACCGTCATTCCAGTCGCGCTGGTGGTCACCACAAAACCGGACTTCTTCCACCCCATCAGGGGTTCCAGCAGGCGATAAAACATGTTCGGAAGTGAATTGCTCATCATTCCGGTGAGTCGGGTCATGCCGATCGTCGTCCACCCATCCCAATACGGTAAATACGCCAGCCCCGCCAGGAGAATGGATCCAACCGCGACTGTCAAAACAAATCGGATCCGCTTTTTCCAGTTTGGCAGATCCCGCAGGGCGATCAATCCTGCTGCCGGCAGCAGCAGCGCCGGGATATATTTCACCAGTATGCCTGCCGCCAGCGCCAGAATCATTCCCGCGTAGCGTCGGTGCACCAAAGCCAGCACCGCCACCAGCATCCAGAAAACCATCGCCAGGTCGTTATGTCCGTTTCCAAATGTCTCGTAGAGCATCATTGGGTTCCATGCCAGCAGCAGCACGCCGGGCAGTGCCCGTTCCGGCGCCATTTTCTTCAAAATCAGCGCCACCATCCATACGCTGCCGCCCATGAACATCCCTGAGATCAGCTTGAAACCAATTACGTTGGCAATGATTCCGTCACCCGTCAGATGAACCACCAACCCGGCAATCATTTCCCACAACGGACCATAAACTGCAGGTTGCGTTCGCCAGAATGTGTACGGGAAGAATGGGTCGTTGGGGACTTCTTCACCTGCGTAGAAGAACGGGTTCATGGCATAGACGCCCTGAATTCGCCCCCGCAGGATGTTTTCAAAAATATCAGATGCCCCATACGGGTATTGCAGCAGGAAAGCCCCGCCAAATGCGATCATCCAGAAAATGACCAGCGTCCATGCTTTCCAACCCTGCTCGCGTTTTACCGCCCACCACCCGATCAGATAGATCGCCCCGACTGCCAGAAAATATAAGAATAATTGGGAGGCTTTCCACGGGTCAGTATTAGTGATGGTGGAGTAATCCAGCAGCGGGCGGGTGTACCAATCCACCAGCCGCGCGGGTTCCACAATCAGCCGCAGGTAGATGATAAAACTGACCACGCCGCACGTCGCCAGAATCTCCAGCGCGTACGGCGTACAGATTTCATCCAGTCGTTTCAATCGTTGAGACAGCGAACCCTTCATGGCTTAATTTTATGCCAATTGGGTCAGAAAAGGAAATGCCAGACGCGCACTCTTTGCAAATTCCAGGATATTTCCCCGGTGATGCGCCTACTTCAAGCCGTTCTCCCACAGGAGATCGTCATCCGCCATGATTTCAGCCGTTGGACCTTCTGCCACGATTTTTCCCCGATTCAGGATCACGGTCCGCGTGGTCAACTGGCTGACCAGATCCATGTCGTGGGTGGCGATGACCATGGTTTGGGGCAGCTCCTTCAATAGCGCAGTCAATTCACGGCATGAACGCGGATCCAGCCCCGCCGTTGGTTCGTCCAACGCCAGAATATCGGGTCGCATCGAAAGCACGGTTGCGATGGCGATGCGCTTCTTCTCTCCACCGCTCAGGTGATACGGGTTCCGGCTTTCATAACCATCCATATGCACCGCGCCCAGAGCTTCGGATACCCGCTCTTCGATCATGTTTCGATCCAATCCCTGATAAATCGGTCCATATGCCACATCATCATACACCGTGGCGGAAAACAGTTGATCGTCGGGATTCTGAAACACCAATCCCACCATCGCCCGCACCTGCCCCAGACTGTCTTTGCGTACCGGCATGCCGCGAATGATCACCTGCCCGCTTCCGGTCATAATCCCGTTCAAATGGAGCAGCAGTGTGGATTTTCCGGCGCCGTTTGCCCCCACCAGGGCAATTTTTTCTCCGGATTCGACCGTCAGCGAAATATCTTCCAGCGCCTGCTTCCCGTCTGGATAGCGGTAGGAAAGGTCCTTGATTTCGATGATTGCGTCCAAAAATCTATCCTCCCATCCAGGCGCCCAAGACCCAGAAGAATACCAGCAGAAGTAAACCCGCACCCAGAACCAGCCATTGCCGGGTTGAAATTGGCTGGATCTCCACGGCAGGCGGCTCTCCGTTGTACCCTCTCGCCAGCATCGCCGCGTATACCCGGTCGCTGCGCTCGAGTGAACGCAGAAACAGGCTGCCCGCCATTCCGCCCGTCACTTTTGCCCGCCAGATCACTTTTCCGCCTGCCCGTCCGTTCCCCGGCAGTGACGCGCTGCGGCTGGCGCGCGCATGCAACATCCGGGTCACTTCATCTCCGATGACGAACAGGTATCGCCACATCAGTCCAATAATCGCGACAAAGATTTTGGGCATTTTCAGCGCCCGCATCGCCACCAGAAGATCCGTAAAGGGCGTGGTCGATGTCAACAAAATTGCTGCCTGCACAGACATCCACGATTTGATGGCGATACTGAGAAAACGCACAAACCCCGCAGGGCTGTACGGCACAGAAATCGTCGAAAACAATGATATGGATCGATGCGGTTCGGGTCCGGTAAAGATCAGCGGTACCGCAGCCAGCATGAACGGCGCCGCCAGAAGTGCCCGCCGGAGCACCACCTTCACGCTCAACCGCGAGTGCAAAATGGCGCAGATTTCCGCCACTGCAAACAGAATAAACGCCGCCCAGGCGCCCGATGGGGTCATATTGAGGAAAAGGATAAAAGCAAGGGTGAAGATTAACTTCACCCTTGCATCCACCGAATACACAATTTTCCGGTCAGGAACGTATAACTCTCGCACTGCGTATTACCTTTTCACGGTTTGCTTTTCGGTTCGTGCAATTCCGTATGCAACTGCAAAAACAATCACCGCCCCAATTATACCTGCGGTAATGGTCGCCAGGGTCGGATTGGAGATCCCCGGCATGGCATAATCGGGAATAATATTGAAAAATGCCGCCCTCGCCGTGTCCAGAAAACCCTTCTGCTCCGCCACCCATTCCAATCCATCCGGGTGACTGGATGCCAGGGGCGATAAAATCGCCAGGACCAGAATAATCAGACTTCCCCCAACCAGAATCCCCCGGTTGGTTTTTGGCGCCGATTCACTGAGATGGAGCAAATCCTTCCGGGCAGCAAACAGAAACGCCAACGCGCTGGCAGTAATCAGACCTTCGCCCACGCCAATCAAAGCGTGGATCCCGCCCATCGCCGGGATGGCAATATTCGCCGGAGATGTCCCCGACAAAGCCAGTTGCAGCCCGCAGGACAAGGCTGCAATGAAGATAGATGACCATGCCGCGGCAAATCCAGCCACGAACAGCCCCCAGGATTTATGCTGAAACAGACGCATCAGCATCGTATAAACCGCATAGGAGACGAACACGCCGACAATTGCCATGTTGAACAGGTTTGCCCCCAGCGCCAGAATGCAC
>JBDKTF010000311.1:0-2154 GCA_039680295.1 Anaerolineaceae bacterium | reverse complement strand
TTCAACGAATCGCTCAAATATGCGTTGGATTACGAATACTGGCTCCGAATTTTGCAAACAACCGACCTGTTTTTTATTAATTCCTATCTGGCGAGTTTTCGGTATTACCCCAATTCCAAATCCGGTTCTGCAACCATCGCGCGGTTCAATGAACAGTTACAGGTAGCGCAAAAAAGCACCTCCTCGTCAGCCGTTCTGCGTCTCCACCGCCTTCATAATCTCATCACAATCTATCTTTACCAACATATGTTTAAACCGACATAAAACGATCGATATGAAAATAGCGTTGGTTTGCACCCAGGGTGGGCACCTGACAGAAACGCTTCAGGTTCTTGATGCGTTTGAAGGGCATGATATTTTCTTCGCAACGCACCATAGTTCGCGGGATGGCGATTTTCAAAACCTAGCTCCTGCGTATTTTTGCAAAGGCATCAATGCAAATTTGATCCAATTTTTGCTGACGTTTCCATGGGCATTGCGGGTGATCATCCGCGAGAAGCCAGATGTCATTTTCAGTCCCGGAGCAGAAATTGCCCTGCCTTTCTTTTTCTGGGCAAAATTCTTGCGGATCAAGACAATTTATCTTGAAAGTTGGTGCCGGATCAGCGACCTTTCATGGACTGGCAAAATTGCATATCGGATGGTGGATGCTTTTTATGTGCAGTGGCCTCAACTGCTCGAGATTTGTGGTCCAAAAGCGAAATATCTGGGGGCAGTTGTATGATTTTTGTGACCGTGGGAACTCCCCAACAGCCTTTTGATCGATTGGTTAGGGTTGCGGATGAGTATGCCGCTCAAACAGACGAGACCATCGTCATTCAGGGTGGAACAACAACCTACGAACCGCGGCATGCTGAGTTTTTCCGATGGACAACCTTTCAATCCATGGAGAAATACACGCAGGAATCAAGAGTGGTCATCACGCAGGCATCTGCCGGGGCGATCATTCTGGCGTCAAAATATCATAAACCGATTATTGTCGTGCCCAGATTGAGCAAGTTCAAAGAACATTTCAACGACCACCAGTTTCAATTGGCGCTGGCGCTCCGGGAACATGGGCAGGCGGTTGTTGTTGAGATTCTTACGGTGCCCGAACTGCAGAACGCCATTCATCGCGCGCTCGCGCTCGATGCGATTCAGAGCAGCCGCGAACACCTCGTGAACGGCTTAAAAATTCAGCTCGATGCCTGGCAAAAACAGAGAAAATCATCGAAGAGCGGTTGATCAATCCGATGAATATCTGCATGGTTATTTCTGCGCATTTTCCGCCGCGTGAGGGGATGGGGTTCTATGTCTGGAACCTCTCCCGCTATCTGACCAGACATGGGCACACGGTGCAGATCATCACACGCAGCGCGCCTGGGCAGCCGTCTCATGAAACCGTGGACGGCATCACCATCTGGCGACCGTTTTTCGCGCCGCTTTATCCGTTTCACGTTCACCTGCACGGTTTATTTGTCTCAAGACGGGTGCATAAACTCGAGTCAGAAGTTGATTTATTTCACTGCCATTCTCCCCTCGTTCCGCCAATCAAAACTACGCGCCCCATCGTTCTGACGTTTCATTCGATGGTGCGCGATGACATCCAGGCGACGAAATTAACCAGCGGATATACCCTCTTGATGAAATTGCAGGCTCCCTTCAGTTATGGGTTGGAAGTTGAAAACATAAGAACGGCAACCCTCGTCAACGCGGTTTCTCCAAAAGTGGTTGAAGCGCTGCAGAAATACCCATACAGCCCATCGAATGTTCCGGTTGTCTGGAATGGGGTGGATACAGAGAAATTTAAACCCGACCCGGCGAATCAGGTTAAAGATGGTTTTATCTTAACCGTCGGTCGGGTGGGACCGGGTAAAGGGCTGGAAGATTTAATCGATGCCATGTCCGTCGTTTCAACCCTGAATCCTGTAATTCACCTTAGGATTGTCGGAGATGGCTCGTCGAGGAATGCGCTGGAACAACGCATCGAGGCGATTGGCTTAAAAGAGAGGATTCATTTCGAGGGGCACGTTTCAGATCGAAATCGTTTGATCGATTTTTATCAGAAGGCTTCGTTATTCGTAATGCCTTCTCATCACGAGGGATTACCCACCGTGATTCTGGAGGCGATGGCTTGCGGCTGCCCGGTTCTCGCAACCGATGTTGGCGGAATTC
>JBDKTF010000383.1:0-3087 GCA_039680295.1 Anaerolineaceae bacterium | reverse complement strand
AGATGAATGGCATCACTGGGAGAGGAAAGGTGTGCCGGTTTTTCTTCGATGAAAATAGTTCCACCATCCGGTTTGTAAAAGCCGTAAATACATTCGGTAAGGGTTGTCTTACCGGCGCCGTTCTCGCCCAAAAGGCAATGAATTTCTCCCCGGCGAACATCGAATGAGACGCGGTCATTCGCCACGACCCGTGGAAACACTTTGGTCAGTTGATCCACGCGCAGCACCGGCTCACCGGGAAAAGTTTCACCGATCGTAGAGGCAGAAGAGATGGACAAGAGAAAAACTCCTTGAGAGATGCGCCCCGCTGATCTTTTTTTGAGGTTCAGAGGGGCGCTTTCTCTCGCGTACGTTTGAAAAACTAGTCAGAAGTGGGAGGATCGAGTTTCAATTCGACCTGAAGTTTCCCATCCAGAATATCCTGACGCGCCTGAGCTACTTTGGCTTTCACGTCATCGGGCATCAAAGCTTCGAAATCATGATAGGGGGCAATATCGCCAGAACCCTGCGCCATGGTAAACCATACGGGCTCTTTGGGACCATCATAGGCTTTTCCTTCGGTCACATGCGCCCACCACTGATCGATGATGTAATTGATCTGGGGATCCCAGTACGCCAGCGTGCTGGTGGCGACCACTTCGGGAGACAGATCGTACTGATCCAGGTACTGTCCAAAAGCGTGGACGCCCTTTTCCTTGCAGGCTTCGAAGGGACCAAAGCGTTCGGCATAGATATAGTCAGCGCCAGCGGCGATTTGCGCATACGCGGCTTCCTTTGCCTTGGCAGGATCGTACCAGCTCTCGATGAAGGTCACTTTGACTTTGACTTTCGGATTAACGGCTTTGGCGCCGTCAATATAGCCGTTCAAGCCATCGTTGATGTCATCATAGGGGTAAGAAGCGACAATGCCAATCGTGTTCGACTTGGTCATCAACCCCGCGACCATGCCCATTAGGAAGGCAGGTTCGTGGATGTGGGTATACGTCCAGTAGACGTTTCCGCCCAGACCTTCGTTGCCCGAACCGCTGACGACAAACAGAATCTCAGGGAAATCATCCTTAACTTTTTTCACCTGATCCGAGAAACTGCTGGTCGCCCAGATGATCTGGTATTTACCGGTCTTGGCGTATTCGCGGATCACCCGTTCGGCGTCATCGCCGTACACATTTTCGGTGTAATCCATGTTGATCGTTACACCGTGGGGTTTGGCTTCCATCACTCGTTCCATAGACTTGTAGAAAGACATCGCCCAGGTCTCTTCGAGAGGAGTGATGAAAATAGCAGCGATATTCAACTCAGTGGGTGCGTTCGCCGGGGCAACCTGTTCTGTTGCAGCGGGCGCTTCGGTTGACTGGGCAGCGGGTTCAACGGCTGCCGCTGCGGTTTCCTGGGGCGCTTCCGTTGCGGCTGCCGGCGTAGCTGCGCCGCCACATGCAGCGACCAGCATAGACAGCACCACGAACAACAGCGCCAGGCTTCCCAATTTTCTGAACGACATGAAAGACCTCCTTAATTGAATAGAACTGGTTCAGATTAAAACGCTTATACCCATGTTCCTGCGGAACACAGATGTACGACCAGATCAAGGCATTCATCAGGGTCTTGTTGACCGGTAAGTTGAGGCTCGTCGATGATCAAAAGGGGGGTTTTGATTAATTGATCAATCAGTATTCAGTATAAAACCGATAAAAAGGCCGTCAAGTGATATATATCACGACCCGAGGACGTGACAAAACTCACTTGACCATCAATCTTGAAGAAATCATAATTTGATTAATTAATCAATCAAAAGCTTCCCCTTCTACTTTTCAATAAGGAGCCTGCTGAATGTCTGCCGAAATGCAATGGGTTGCTGATCGTAAGAGGCTGATCGCCGTTGCCACCGGGAGAATCCCCGCTGATTTTGTCATCCGCGACGGCACCTGGGTTTGCGTTCAATCTGGCGAATTAATCCCCCACACCGATATTGCGGTGATCGATGAGCGCATCGCCTATGTGGGTCCGGATGCCAGTTTTGCGATCGGCGCAAACACGCAGACCCTCGATGCCCGAGGGCGTTATCTGTGCCCAGGTCTGATGGACGGGCACATGCATGTTGAATCCAGCATGCTCACCCTCACCCAGTTCGTCCGCACGGTCGTCAGTCACGGCACCACCGGTTTGTTCATCGACCCGCACGAAATCGCCAATGTCTTTGGACTGGACGGCGTTCGCCTGATGGTCGAAGAAGCAAAACGTCAGCCCATTCACGTCTGGGTGCAGGTGCCTTCATGCGTGCCTTCCGCCCCCGGGTTGGAAACGCCGGGAGCATCCATCACCCCCGAGGATGTGGCGGAAATCATCGATCAACCCGGGATCATTGGTCTGGGCGAGATGATGAACTTCCCCGGTGTGTGCATGGGAGATGACAAAATGCTTGCCGAAATGGCACTCACTCAGACCGCACATAAGGTGATCGGCGGACATTACGCCTCGCCCGATCTGGGGCTGCCCTTCCACGGTTACGCCGCCGGTGGCGCCGAGGACGATCACGAGGGCACCCGCATGGAAGATGCCGCGGCGCGCATTCGTCAGGGGATGAAAGCCATGCTGCGCCTGGGATCTGCCTGGCAGGATGTGGTGGAACCCATCCGCGCCATCACCGAAATGGGACTGGATCCCCGTCACGTCATTCTTTGCACCGATGACTGCCATGCCGAAACCATCCTCACCGAGGGTCACATGGACCGGGTACTGCGCTGCGCCATTGCGCAGGGCGTGCCCCCCGTGCAAGCCATCCAGATGGCAACCCTGAATCCGGCGGAGCATTTTGGCGTGGCGGCTGAGGTGGGGCAGATCGCTCCCGGTCGTTGGGCGGATATCCTGATTCTGGAGAGCCTGGCGGCGTTCAAAGTGGATGTTGTGATTGCGCGCGGAAAAATCATCGCCGAAAATGGGCAGCGCACCTTCGATTGGGAGGATTTCAAATATCCCGAGTGGGCAACCCATTCGGTTCATCTCCCCCGTCCGGTAAAACCCGCCGACTTTCTATTACCCGGCGGCAGCAACCCCGCCGCAACCGTGAATGTCATTGGTGTGATTGAAAAT
>JBDKTF010000536.1:0-3952 GCA_039680295.1 Anaerolineaceae bacterium | reverse complement strand
GTGGTCGTGGAACCTGACCGCGCCGCATGTCTGTTCCTTTCTGCCGAGAAAGGCGATGGAAAACCCCATTCCTTCTCCGGCGATCTGGATACCATCATGGCGGGTCTGGCGTGCGGCGATCCCAGCCCGATTGCCTGGGACATTTTGAATGACTGCGCCGATGTGTTCATGAAATGCCCCGATTATGTCGCCGCCAAGGGCATGCGCGTGTACGGCGTGCCGCTCAATGGTGATTCGTACATCATTTCGGGTGAATCGGGCGCAGTAACGCTGGGCGCGTTGATGTTCCTGATGGAATTACCCCAATACCAACCGGTGCGCGATCTGCTCAAACTGGGACCTGACAGCCAGGTGCTGTTGATCAACTCTGAGCGCAACACCGATCCGGATGATTTCCGCCGCGTGGTCTGGGAGGGCGCTGACCCTGTTCCGCCTGCGTACCGGCAGTATCCCAATCCGTTCAACGAAGCCTGATCCATCGACGCAGGGCGGGGGAAACCCCGCCCAGTTTTTCTATCACGCCGGTCTTGCGCAGCCGGTTTTGCGGCGCGTGATATAATTTTCCCATGCGGAAAAAGCGTTTCATAATACTTGGTGGACTGGCTGGTGTTTGTATTCTGGCGGTCCTGCTTTATCAACTCCCCCCAATTCATGATCGTCTTTCCTGGCGGCTGGACAACCTGCGCGCTCAGGTGAAATATGCGTTCAATCCACCGGAAGCGGTGGTGTTCAAGCCCCAGGACCCGGTGGCGGAAGTGGTGCGCGCCACCATGCAGGCGATGACCCCTTCACCCACGCCAACGCTTCCCACCGATGCAACTGCAGTTGACGGAACGGCTGCCCCCACCCTCACAATCACCCCGGTTCCCACGCCGCTGCCTGACCGCGTCGCGCTGACCGGCATTCGCTACCAGGATCAACACGGGTTGTGGAATTACTGCGCTCCTGCCAATCTGGCGATGGCGCTTTCTTATTGGGGTTGGGAAGGCGACCGCATGACCACCGGCGCGGTGCTCAAACCCTTCGCCAAAGATAAAAACGTGATGCCCTATGAAATGGCAGATTATGTCACCAGCCAGACTCAGTTGAAGGTGGCGCTGAGGTATGCCGGTACGCCCGAACTGGTCAAATCTTTTCTGGCGGCAGGATACCCGGTGCTGGTGGAAAAGGGCGCGTTCATGCGCGATACCACCAACAAGATCAGTTGGATGGGACATTATCAGGTCATCACCGGCTATGATGAGGCGAAAAGCATTTTCATTGCCCAGGATTCATACTACACCAAAGACTACCCGGTGCCGTATGATGAATTCATCAGCGGGTGGCGGGCGTTCAACAACGTGTATCTCATCATCTACCCGGCGGAAAAAGAGCAGGAGGTGATGAACCTGCTGGGCGCAGACGCGGATGAGGCTGCCAATAATCAACATGCCGCAGATCACGCGTCAGATGAAATCTATGCGACCAGCGGATTGGACCAGTTCTTTGCCTGGTTTGACCGCGGTTCCAGCCTGGTGCTGCTGCAAGATTACAGCGGCGCCGCGCAGGCTTATGACCAGGCGTTCGCGATTTACGCGACGATTGCAGAAGATCAGCGTCCGTGGCGCATCATGTGGTACGAAACCGGACCCTATTATGCGTATTATTTTGTCGGGCGTTATTATGATGTGCTGAATCTGGCGGACACCACGATCAATACCGCCAATGAACCGTATCTGGAAGAGAGCTTTACCTGGCGGGCGCGGGCAAAAATCGCGCTGGGGGATAGCTCGGGCGCGATCGAGGATTGGCAGAAAGCGCTGGAATATCATCCCGGTTTTGCTCCGGCGGTCAGCGAACTGCAGGCGCTCAACGCCGGAGGGTAATTCTCTCCTTCACGCTGCCTCTCCTCTGCGGATACGATACCCCGCAGGGGCAGAGGATCACTCCTCACCCAGCCTCTCCCATGGGAGAGCGATCATCACAGGGAGCGCATGACCACCATCCTTCATTTTGCTGATGCACATATCGACATGGCAAATTACGGTCGCCACGACCCGGAGACCGGTCTGCCGCTGCGCGTGCTGGATTTTCTCAAATCGCTGGACACGATTGTGGATACGGCGGTGAATGAGAAGGTCGATCTGGTAATTTTCGCCGGAGACGCCTATAAGGACCGTACCCCCGCGCCGACGTTTCAACGCGAGTGGGGAAAACGCATCATGCGCCTTTCGCGGGCGGGAATTCCCACCCTGCTGCTGGTGGGCAATCACGATACTTCGCCCGCCAATGGACGCGCGTCTTCCATTCAGGAATTTGATACCCTCAGCGTGCCGCATGTGAAGGTGATCGGCACACCGCAGATGCTTGGTCCACAGGATCTGGAAGGGCTTCCGCTGCAAATCATTGCCCTGCCGTGGATCGGACGTTCGGCGCTGGCGGCGCGCATGAGCGAGGCAAACGGCGATTTCAACAAGGTCTACACGGAACTGGAAGAGAATCTCACCGATCTGGTGCGGAACTGGCTGGACGACGCCGATCCAGCGCTGCCGGTGGTGCTGACGGCGCACTGCTCGGTGCAGGGCGCCAAATACGGCGGCGAGCGGAGCGTGATGCTGGGCGGCGATCTGGTGCTCTCCCGCAGTCTGGTGTGCGATTCGCGGTTGGCGTACACCGCATTGGGGCACATCCACAAACCGCAGGATCTCAACGAGAACGCGCAGCCGCCGGTGATCTATCCCGGCTCAATCGAACGGGTGGATTTCGGTGAAGTGGGGGATGATAAATTTTTTGTGATCGCACATGTGGAAGCCGGACAGCCCACCCGCGTGGAGTGGCGCAAGCTGGATGGGGTTCGACGCTTTCTGGATATTTATTTTCGGATGGAAGACGGTGAAAACCTCACGGAACGTTTGCTGGCGAAAATGCCGGCTCCCGAAATGCTGGCAGATGCCGTGGTCCGTTATACCATCGATTATCCCCGCGACCTGGAAGCGCAGATCGACGAGAACGCGCTGCGGAGCGCCGCTGAAGGCGCCTTTGAATTTTATCTGGTCAAGCGCCCACAGGCGGATATTCGTGTGCGCCTGCCGCAGGATCAGAGCATGAGCAATCTATCCCCGCTGGACTTGCTGGACGTTTACTGGCGTGCGGAACATACGAACAACGGAGAGGCTGAATCGCTGCAAAAACTGGCGGCGGAGATCATCCAACCGCAGGGGGAGGAACAGGCATGATCCCGGTGCATATGCGTTTGAGCGGTTTCTTATCCTATCGCGACCCGGTGGATGTGAATTTTGAGGGCTTCGATCTGGCGTGCATTTCTGGCTCCAACGGTGCGGGCAAATCCTCCCTGTTGGATGCCATCACCTGGGTGCTGTTCGGACAGGCGCGCAAACGGGATGATTCGATCATCCACGCCGGTGAAAATACCGCAGAAGTGGTGCTCGATTTTCTTTACGAGGGCAATCTCTATCGGGTGCAGCGCAGCAAAACCCGCGACAGGTCTGCCTTGCTGGAGTTTTACATTCAAAACCCGGCGGATGGCGATGGTCCGCGGCGGTGGAAGGCGCTGACCGAGAAGGGTCTGCGGGAGACGGAGGCGCGCATCGTACAGACGCTGCGCATGGATTACGATACCTTCACCAATGCCTCGTTCTTCTTGCAGGGGAAGGCGGATCAATTTGCGCAGCAGCGTCCGGGCGACCGCAAGCGCATCCTTTCCAATATTCTGGGATTGGAAATATGGGAAACCTACCGCGAACGGGCGGTGGCGCGCCGCCGGAGTGTGGAAGGCGATGTGGCGGTGTTGGACGGCGGGCTGGCGGAGATCAATGCCGAGCTGGATGAAGAAGAAGCGCGCCGTTCAAGGTTGGCTGAGCTGGAAAACAGCCTGAAGCAGCTGGCGGAAGCGCGTTCGGCGCAGGGTACTGCGTTGGAGAATTTACGGCGGGTGGCGGCAGCGCTGGCAGAT
>JBDKTF010000001.1:0-3103 GCA_039680295.1 Anaerolineaceae bacterium | reverse complement strand
GAAGAAGCGCGCCGCCGCGGCACGCAAAAGACCGTGCTCGAACGTCGCGCGCCGCCCACCTTCGACGTGCTGGTTGAAATTCAAGAGCGCGACAAGGTGGCAGTTCAACCCGATGTTGCCGAAGCGGTGGATGCGCTGCTGCGCGGCAATCCGCTGCTGCCCGAAATTCGCGCCCGCGGCGAAGACGGCAAGATTCGCATCACGAAGGCCCCGCCGCCGCCCGTCGCCCGTGGGGTGCGCCGCGGCGAACCTGAAACCACACCCTTCCAACGCTCGGTGGAGGGCGAACCGCGCCGTGCCGTTTCACGCACCGCGCGCGACGAAGGCAATGGGTTCGAAGTGCCCCCTGAAGAACTGACTGCGCGCGGCGAAAAAATGCAAATCGTGCGCATTTTCCCCTACGGCGTGGCGCGCAACCGTCTTTCGCAAGCCGCCAAACGGTTGGGCGTGCCGGTGCTCGTGGTTCACGATCTCGGCGACGCACAGGGGCTGCTCACCCTCAAGACGTACTACCGCAGCCGCCAGCAAACCATTCTTGAAGCTGAAGCACACGGTATGCCCATTTATGTGCTGCGCTCGAACACCGTTTCGCAGATGGAACAGTTCCTTGCGGATCTGTTCAACATCTCAGAAGACGCTCCCGCGCAGACGCACTATGAAGATTACGCTGCCATGACGCAGGCAGCCATTCAGGCTGTGCAGAACGGCGAGCGGTGGGTGGATTTACCGCCCGCCAGCGCCGCAGTCCGCCGACTGCAGCACGACATGGCGCGCGAAGCTCAACTGGTTTCGCACTCTTATGGAAAGGAACCACACCGCCGCGTGCGGATCTTCCGCGAATAGACCATGTTCATCACCCTCGAAGGTTCCGAAGGCTCTGGCAAGACTTCACAAATCCCTGCCCTGGCGGATGCGCTCCGCGGGGCAGGCTATGCCGTTTTAACCACCCGCGAACCGGGCGGCACGCCCATTGGCGATCAGATTCGGAACATTCTGATGAACTTTAAAAATACCGACATGCACCCGCGCACGGAAATTTTACTTTTTCAGGCGGCGCGGGCGCAGCATGTCGAGCGCATCATCCGCCCGGCGCTTGCCGAGGGTAAGGTGGTGGTGTGCGACCGTTATGCCGATTCCACCATGGCTTATCAGGGTTATGGTTATCAATCGGATCTGAACGTGCTGCGCACCCTGCTGGATTTTGCCACCGGCGGTTTGAGACCCGACCTGACCCTGCTCTTCGATGTGGACGTGGAAGTGGGTCTGCGGCGGCGGCAGGCTTCGGGCGGTGAATATAACCGCATGGACGCCTTTCAACTTGATTTTTACCAGCGCGTCCGCAGGGGATATCTCGAACTGGCGGCGGCGGACCCCGCCCGTTGGGTGGTCCTGGACGCCTCGCTGTCCAAAGCAGAAGTGCGCGAGAATATGCTGCGCGCGGTTCGCGCGCGGCTGCAGTGATCAATGGATGTTCTTTGACGCCCGGCGGAAACCCTTCTGCCGGTACCCTCAATGAAAGGTAGAAAAACTATGCGTAACAAACTGGTGCTCATCGGCGTGATTGCCACTCTACTGCTGGCGGCTTGCGCCAAGACAACCTCCACCCCTGCCGCAACCGAGGCGCCCACCGCTGCCTCCACCGGAGAAGCAGCCGCCACAGAAGCCGCGACCTCTTCTGCGCCCGCCACCTGCACGGTGTCGAGCAGTCTGCCCACCCCCGGACCGACTGAAGCCTCCCTCTTCCCGCCGGTCACCGCGAGCGACTGGACGAAGGGTCCGGATAACGCCACCATGACCATCATCATCTACGATGATTTCCAGTGCCCCTACTGCGCCCAACTGAAGACGGCGATGGAGCAATTGCTAGCCAATCACCCCGATTCGCTGCGCATGGTCATCCGCCACTTCCCGCTCAGCATGCACGACAAGGCGGACCTGGCGGCGCAGGCTGCCGAAGCGGCTGGCAAACAGGAAAAATTCTGGGAGATGTACGATCTGCTCTTCAGCAAACAGGAAGAATGGTCTGCGCTGACGGTGGAGCAGTTCACGCCCTGGCTGATGGAAAACATCGGCAGCCTGAACCTGTATACGGCTGCATTTACCAAAGACATGACCAGCGAGGAGATCGTCAAAAAGATCACCGACGCTGTGGCGTACGGTCAGAAAGTTGGCATCCCCGGCACCCCCTTCATGCTAATCGATGGACGCATCTATCAGGGACCCAAAGACGTCGAAAGCCTGGAAGCGATTTTGAGGCTCTTTGAGATGCAGGCGCGTGAATTCACCACCTGCCCTGAGATGACGATCGATCCCGCTAAACAATACACCGCCACCATCAAAACCGAAAAGGGCGATATCGTCATTCAACTTTACCCCGACAAAGCCCCCATGGCGGTGAACAGCTTTGTGTTCCTGGCGCGCCAGGGCTGGTTCGATAACACCATCTTCCACCGCGTGATTAAAGACTTCGTGGCGCAGGCGGGCGATCCTTCGGGCAGCGGATACGGCGGTCCGGGATACGCCTTCAGCAACGAAATCAGCGATCTGAAATTCGACAAGGAAGGCGTGGTGGGCATGGCAAACTCCGGCGGAGATATTACCAACGGCAGCCAGTTCTTCATCACCATGTCGGCTCAGCCCAATCTGGACGGCGGCTATACCGTCTTCGGACAGGTGATCAAGGGCATGGACGTGGTCAAGAGCCTCACGCTGCGCAACCCCGGCGACACATCGACGGAACTGCTCGCCGGAACGGTAATCGAAACGGTTACCATCGAGGAAAAATAATGCAGCAACGCCAGCCGGTTGATGTCCTCAGCGTGCTGCAGTTTGTCTTGAGCGGACTGGCTGCCCTGGCGCTGTTGGGTTCAGCGGTGACGCTGGCGCTGACGAGTGTGATTTCCATTGGGCGTGATGCGAACAGTATCACGCCCATGTTTATGGTCACCGTCAGCGCGGGGATGCTGGGATTGCTCCTGCTGCCTTCGGCGGTAACGGCGTTGGCGCGGATGATCGGCAAACCTTTCCAGCCGCGCGCGTTCCTGCGCAGCCCCATCCCGGTGATCGCGTTCGCACCGCTGGTCTGGGTGTTGGTGCTGGCAGG
>JBDKTF010000479.1:0-3675 GCA_039680295.1 Anaerolineaceae bacterium | reverse complement strand
TCGCATTTATTCTGGCGCTGATAACGGGCATTTATCTCCTCTACCGGCAGGCGAACCCCTTCGAAATGAAACCCCCGCAAAGAGCCACCAGCGTTGTGCGTCCGACGGCAACGGTCACCGAGATGCCTCCGCCCACGGCGACCGTCCGGGAGGTGCTTCCTCCCATCTTGCCGTCCCCGGCGCGTGGAGAATTGAAGATCGCTGTGCTGGCTCCGCACTCGGGTTCTGTGCCGTAGTTTGGCGTTGAAACCCGCGATGCCGTCCTGATGGCGGTGGATGAGTGGAACGCCCGGGGCGGCGTTCTGGATATGAGGATCGTTCCCATTGTGTTGGATTCGCAGTGCAGCCCCGATCCGGCGGTCGAGGTCGCCAGCAATGTCATCGACCAGGAAAAGGTACATTATCTCATTGGCGAAGTGTGTTCGAAAGCCTCCATTCCGGTCGCTGGAATAGCCAACGACCGGGGAGTGGTCATGATTTCCCCCTCCTCAACCAATCCGCAGGTGACCCTGGGTGAAAATGATGAAGTAAAACCTTACGTCTTCCGCGCCTGCTTCATTGATTCTTTCCAGGGACGGGTGGGCGCAAAATTTGCCATCGAAAATCTGAAAGCCAAAACCGCATTTATTATGGTCGATCCGGATAATCCCTACGGGGTGGGTCTGGCGGAATTCTTTGAACAATCTTTCACCCAGATGGGCGGCAAGATCGTTGGCAAGGGAACCTACGCCGCCGCATATACCGATTTCTCTGCCATTCTGAAGGCAGTGGTCGAGACCAGACCCGATGTAATCTATCTGCCCGATTATTATCCGGTGGTCAATCTGGTCACCCGGCAGGCAAAGGAAAGGGGCATCAATGTTCCCTTCCTGGGCAGCGACGGCTGGGATTCCGCCGAGCTGGACAAGGTCGCAGCTTCGGGCAGTTACTTTACCAATCACTATTCGGTGGAAGATCCCCGCCCCGAAGTGCAGCGTTTTGTGGCAGCGTTCGGTGAAAGATACAAGTTGGAAGATGGCAAGCCCCGGATTCCAGATTCAATGGCGGCGCTGGCGTATGACGCCACCAACATCCTGCTCCAATCCATTCAAGAATCGGGGGTGGATGATCCCGCTGTGGTGAAGGATACCCTGGCGAAAATGACCTTTAATGGTGTGACCGGAAAAATCAGCTTTGACCTGAACCATAATCCCATCAAATCCGCCGCTGTTCTGGCTGTGAGAGATGTAAAAATCGTTTTTGAAACCACCATCAACCCGTGATTCTGACGGTGCCGCTGCCCGCATGGCGTGGTTGCTGTCTGAACCGGATTGTCCGATTGAACCATACCGATTCGATGCGTTTCATGGAGGAACACCATGGCTGCTGACCGCTGGGTGGGACAGATTTTGGGAGGACGCTACCAGATCGAAGAGCTTATTGGGCAGGGCGGCATGTCTGCGGTATATAAAGCCCGCGACCCGAACCTGCAGCGTACGGTTGCCATCAAGCTGATCCACCCCCATCTCTCTGCCAACGAAGAATTCGTGCGGCGTTTCGAATCCGAAGCCACCGCCATTGCCCGGCTGCGCCACCCCAACATCGTCCAGGTGTTCGACTTCAACCACGACGGCGACGTGTATTACATGGTTCTGGAGTTCGTCGCCGGTGAAACGCTTCAAAGGCGCATCAAGCGCATGAACGCAGCAGGACGCCACCTGCCCGTGCGCGATACCCTGCGCTACATGATCGATATCTGCAAAGCCGCCGACTACGCCCATCAGCGCGGCATGATCCACCGCGACATCAAGCCCGCCAACGTCATGCTGGATGTCAATGGCAGCGCCATTCTGATGGATTTCGGCATCGCGCGCATCATTGGCGGTCATCAGCATACCGCTACCGGCGCGGTACTGGGCACAGCCATGTATATGTCTCCCGAGCAGATACAGGGGCTGCACCCCGACGCCCGCTCGGATATCTATTCCATCGGCGTCACGCTCTTCGAGGCTCTGGGCGGACGCCCCCCCTTCGAAGCCGATTCCGCCATGACGCTGATGATGATGCACCTGAACGATCCGGTGCCCGATCTCTCGCAACTGAATCCTGCCATCCCCGAAGCCGTGCGGGCAATCGTGAACCGCGCATTGGAGAAGGACCGCGTAAATCGTTTTCAGACCGGTGAGGAAATGGCAACCGCGATGGAAGGCATTCTGGGCAGCATCCCCCGCGAGGCGAGCGTGCCGCTTCCCCCCGTCACCACACCCTCCGAAATAAAGCCACCCCCGGCGCCTGTTGTCACCCTGCCCGAAGTCATTCCCACCCCAACGCCTGCCGTCACCCCGCCCGAGGTAAAACCCGTTCCGCCGTCGAACACGTTGGTGGAGGCTCCCGCGCCTGCTTTCGAAGCGACCTTCGTCGAACCCCCGCCGCCGGAATCGACCGTTGTGGAAACCGCCGCCCCGCCTGCCGGGCGGGTGAAGCCAGCCGCCGAGACCGCAGCGCCAGTTTCCATCCCCGCGGTGAAGCAGCCCGTACCACGCAGGAAAACCCTCCTGTGGGCAGCGGCTGCCGTGCTGGTGCTCGCCCTGGCAGGCGGCGGATACCTTCTCTTCCGGCAGATCAATCCATCGGACGCTTCGCCTGCAAAGAATCCCCCCGCAACAGCCACGGTTGGCGCGGTGGTCCCGCCTGCGAAGCCAGCCCCCACCTCCACGCCGGAACCTTTGCCCACCGCCACACAGGCGCCGCCCCCCACCGAAATCCCTGCCGTCATCCCCACCGTACCCACTCCGCCGGTGATCGGCGGCGCAGATCAGATCGCCTTTGTGCTGCGCAGTGACATCTGGATCGCCAATGTGGACGGAAGCGCCGCGCATCAGATCACCACAGACGGCACGGCGAAGAAATACCTGCGCTGGCTGCCGGACGGCGAAGGATTGTCTTTCATCAGCGGCAAATGCATTCAGATCACCAATCTGAACGGCGGCGTCGCCACCGTCACCTGCTTTAACAATTCCAGCTACCTGGATTCGTTCGAGGTCTCGCCGGACGGCAAACAGGTCGCCCTCAGCGTGGATCGTCAGCTCTACCTGCTGCCCTTCGACCTCGACCGTCTGGCGCAGGCGGATACTCATTCCAAACTGACCGCCATGGCGAACTGCGCCGAGTTCGCGCCGTACCAGCGCAACGCCGCCACCTCCGCCCGCTGGTCGAAAGACGGCAGTCTGCTGGCAGCCGTCACATTGGGCGTGCTGAAAAGCGGCAAACGCGGCGATGTCGTTCAGGTGTTTGCGGTGGATCAATGTATCGCCAACCCCATGGTGCAGGTGCAGTTCCCCGAGCCGCACTTCACCTTTGGCGAATATGCCCGCACCCCAACCTTCTCCGGCTTCACCTGGGACGGAGAAATGCTGTTCGTGATGAGCGGCATCACCCGCAATGACGGCTTCGGCGATCTGCATTTCTTCAACCGCGAGACGTACAAAGCCACCACGCCGGTCGACCCGGTCAACGGCGTGTGCTGCTACCGCGATCCAACCTTCAGCCCCGACGGCAAATATCTGTTGTTTGCCTTCCAGGTCATCACCGTGGGGTCAGACAGCCAGACGCAGATCTTTTACATCCCCTTCGGCACCATCGGAACAGGCGCGAAGTACACCCCCCTGCCCCTGCCCGGGTACACCGATCCCCGCG
>JBDKTF010000234.1:0-1865 GCA_039680295.1 Anaerolineaceae bacterium | reverse complement strand
CAGACGGCGGATGTGGCATTTGCCTATGCCTTCTTCCAGCCCGGTCAGAAGATGCTCACCGAACGCTTCTTTGGATATGACAACCCGAGCGGAGAATACGGTGAAACGATCGTGGAAGACCGCGTTTTCTACGAAACCACGCCAAACTACAGCTACATGCGTTTCGGATACAACTATCCCTACCAGGCGCAGCAGGCGCATATCGAAATGGAATATGCCAAATTAAACAGCCAGACATTGGTGGCGCAGGTGAGCGCTACTGGTTTGGAAAAATCGGGCAGCCAGCCGCTGCACCTGGTGCCAATCACCTGGTTCCACGAGGGAGGCAGCATAATCCGCGTCGACGAACGCACCTGGGATGCCGTCACCCCCAGCGGGCATTTCGTGGTCATCGCCAGCCGCGCTCCCGATTCTTGGCAGATCACAGAGAACGCCTATCCCAAACGGGCTGTCTTCAATGCCGTCATGATTAAAAATAACCAGCTTGCCAACAGCGGTGAAGGCAATAAAGCGGGATGGGATTTCGTTCTGCCGCTGGCGGCAGGTCAGACGGAAAGCATACGCTTTGGTCTGGCGTTTGCTGCAGACACGGCTTCGGCGCGGGTGGCAGCCCAGGCAGCGCTGGACACGGCGGATACCTTATTGAGCCAGCGCAAAACAGAAGCCCAGGCGCTCTACAAAAATGACGTCAGCGCACACGGCGAGGTGTATCAGGCAGCGCTGATGAGTCTGCTGTTTAACAAAATGCTTTATCGTTACGACGGCAGCTATCAAGTCGAGTGGAAGGGCAAAGTGAAGATGAATGATATCGTCTTCGTGCCCGATAAATGGGAATTTCCCTGGGTGGCGATGTGGGACAGCGCTTTCCAGGCGAACGTCGCAACGCTGGCGGATATTTCGCAAGCCAAACACGATCTGACGCTGTTTCTCTCGGATAAGTGGGAAACCTCCGGCGGGCATGTGCCCAATACCGAGTGGGACCTGCTGGCTGAAACACCGCCGCTCTTTGCCTGGGCAGCCTGGCAGATTTATCAGAAGGATGGCGACAAAGCGTTTCTCGCACAAATCTACCCAGGACTGGATAACCAGTACAATTACCTGAGCAAAGCCTTCGACCGCGACAAAGATGGGCTGTTCACCGGTGGGTTCATGGGGATGGACAATATTCCCCGTCCCGGTCGCCCGGATGATGAAGAAGCCGACCTTTCCGGTTGGATGGCGTTTTTCTTCCGCGACATGGTGAAAATATCCAACGAGCTGGGTAAAACTGACCGCGCCCAATTCTATCAAGCCCAGTATGATAAAACCGCCGATGCGATCAATGCGCAGTTATGGGATGAAGAGACTGGCTTCTATTATGACCGCAATTCTTCGGGTCTCTTGAAAGAGAAGAGCTATTCCGGTCTGATTCCCTTCATCGCCGGGGTGGCGCCGGCGGATCGTGAGCAGCGGATCATCGCCGCGCTCAGCGATCCGAAGCAGTTCTGGACGTCCTACGGAATCCGCAGCCTGTCGGCGCAGTCCAGCCTGTATGAGCCTGGATATTCCATCAGCGGTTGGAAAAATTCTAACTGGCGCGGTCCGGTCTGGATGCCCATCAATTACCTAATCGTTCAGCGCCTGCAGGAAGTAAATCCCGATCTTGCGGATCAACTGCGGGAAGCATTGATCACCACTGTGGAAAACCAGTGGCAGCAAACCGGGCGTTTTTATGAGTATTACGACGCCGAAACCGGCACAGGCTGCGGCGCCGATCACCAGACGGGTTGGACGGCACTGGTGGCGAACCTGATCGCCGAGAAATACGCCCAATAAAAAGAACGGGCGGTCCATGATGACCGCCCATGTTTGCAGGGGTCGACCTG
>JBDKTF010000301.1:0-2108 GCA_039680295.1 Anaerolineaceae bacterium | reverse complement strand
GTGCGCAACCCCGCAGCGACCCGCGCCATGGTGGCGAATTACCATGCCCCCGAATCCACGCTGGAGGTGAATCTGCCTGATTATCAGCATCTGAAGCATCCGCTGATCGAGGTCTTTACCCTGGATTCGGATACCTGCGCTGCCTGCACCTACATGCTGCGCGCCGCACAGGACGCTGTTCGGCAAACGCAGGAGCACGTGGATCTGGTGGAATACAAATTCACCCGTCCCGAAAACATCGCCCGGGTAAAGAAAATGGGCGTCAAGAATTTACCCTCCATATACATCAATGGAGAATTGAAATTCTCCTCCATCATCCCATCCCAGCAGGAACTGTTGGCGGCGATGAAAGAAAGCCGGAAAGAACCTGTGTAGATGCGCCGCGTCCCGGTTCGGGAGGGTGTCATATAGAGCATCATCCACCCGGTGAGCACTGGACGGTTAAATAAATCATAGCAATCCAATTTACCGGTGGCGCCCTTTTAATGGTGTAACGGGCGGTGGACTTGAATCCGCCGCCCGTTTTGATTTGCAAACGCTTCCATCTTTACATTAAAAAGGAAAACGCCAGAACGCTCTGGCGTTTTGAAGACATTCCCGCGCTACATCGAAAAGCGAAGCGCATGATCCGGCAGATCAAAATCGCCTCACTGACCGCCGCATGCCCCGCTTAATCAACAACCTTGAATACAGTTGGATCAATCGTCCGACGTAGACATTCACATTCAACTCGCTTTCCGCAATCTCACGGCTGCGCTGACCCATGACAGCGCGCAGATCGGCATCAGCACACAGCGTCTGGATTTTCTCTTTTAGCGTCTGAACATCGCCGACGGGAACCAGAAACCCATTCACGCCGTTCAACACCACCTCGGGGATTCCCCCTGCGGGTGTGGCGACCACCGGCAAACCTGCCGATAACGCCTCCAGCACCACCATGGGGAGACCTTCGTAGTACGACGGCAGCACAAACAGGCTGGCGTCGCGAAAATATTGGATCACCCGCTCCCGGTCCACTTCCCCCACCAGTTTGCAGGTTGCCGTCAACCGATATCTTTCGAGAAGCGCCTGTGCATTCTGCGCATCGCCCGGGTTCTCTTCAGGTCCCACCAACCACAACTGCATCCCTTTTCCATCGGGTTGAATCTCGTGAAAGGCTTCGATCAGCTCATAAATCCCTTTTTGCGCTCCGATCCTGCCCAGAAATAATAGGTTCACCGCATCCCTGTACCGGTGATTCCCGCCGGGTTGGAAAAGATGGATATCCACACAGTTCCGGATCGCTGACACTTTATTCGCCGGGATAATCTTCGTCAGCCGGTTTTTCCATTCCTCCGAAACTGAAATGATCCCGTCCGCGGTTCTCAGAATTTTGCGGGTATAGGCTTGCAGGCTGCGCGGGTAGGCAGCGTAGATTTGGTCAAAATTTCCTCCATGCATGTGCAAAACGACAGAACAACCTGCCGTCTTTCCGATCAAAACCAGCAGGGTATCCTTGAGCCAGGCAATCCCCTGCGATGTGTGGATATGAATGATATTGGGGCGGTATCTCACCAGCGCGACTGCGAAGCGAACATAGAGTGAAAACGCAAGGGTCAGATTTCGAAACGTGAACCGCCCGGAATCTTTCAAGGCGCGGTTCCGCACCGATGCCAGAAAATTCACCTTCACCTGTTGCTTGAGTTCAGGCAAAAAGGTCTCCACCAGCGCGAAGATTCCGCCTCCCACGCCCTCGCCCGGTCCGACCATCAATACCCGTATCGGTTCCTGTTTGACCACAAATCGCTTCTCCAAATTCCCCGAATGAATCTTTATCCAAATTTCCGGCGCCGGGTATACCCATCAATCATCGTGAGATCGTCCACCTGCGTGCAGGTATGTGTGCCCTTCAACTGCGGGTCCCAATTGGGTTCGACTGCCATCACTATCCTCTCCCTGTAATCCGTTGGGGTGAGACATTCGACCTCGCTGAGATTGAACCCATGTCCGTACGACTTCGAGCAATTCTGCGAAGGGCGGTAGATCTTTCCATCCTTCACGAACAATCTGCCTGCCGGGCGGGCGGTGGATACATCGGACACGATTGTATTCAACGGGTGAGGTTTCCA
>JBDKTF010000246.1:0-2140 GCA_039680295.1 Anaerolineaceae bacterium | reverse complement strand
TTTTTCACAGGACACCTGCCAGTTTAAGAATGGCGCCCAAAATCAGCGCCGCAACAATACCCCACCGCAGGATATCCTGCGCGCGCAGACTGGCGGCGTGCATGGGTCCCGCCTGTAAATACGCGCCCGCGGCGTAAACTTCTTCACCCACCAGGGGTTCTTCCAGCGTGGCAGCCTGAACCGCCTGCCCCAACAGACTGTTGCTGCCGCCAATGGCAAAGCTCTTCGCGTCATCCACCGCGTTTGCCAGCAGCGCAGATTCCACATCCAGGTTTCCAATCAGCATATTGGCAGAGACCTGTTCACCGGTGATCGCGGGCATGGCGCCCGCCGCGTACGAAAACGGCGTTACACCGGTCAGTCTTCCCATCGAGGATTCGTACCGCCCTAACGCATTGGCGTCCCGATAGACCCGCTGCAGTGTATCCTGGCTGAGAATTGCCAGCGATGGATCGCCGCTGGTTGCCACCGGCGGGCGGTCGCTCAACGAACTGAGCTCCGCGATCCGTTCCAACACCGTCAGTCCAACCAACCCCGCCGTATTTTGTGGGCTGAGCAGACCCGCTTTTCCCAGAGAAACATGCAGGCGGGATCCATCTTCCACCGCCAACCCGATGGCGCGGCGAAGATGGCTATAAGCCGGGATCTCACGCAGACCGCGCTGCGGGTTTTTGCGGTGAATCAGACGAAACGCCACCATCAACCCCGCGCATACAACCACCACACCCAGACCCAAGAAAGCTGTTGCGTTCAAAATGGCTTTCCCTCCCGTAAATAAGCGGTGAACCGCTTCAATTCATCAGGATCTTCCAATAAATCAGCCAATGCCTGCACCTGTTCGGAAGTCATGGAAGCTTTCAAAAATGGTCCGCCCAGATAGACCATTTGGGCACCCAGATAAGAGAGAGGCGCTGTTGCATCCAGAAAGGCAGCCGCCATTCCATCCAATCTCCAACGGTGCAAGAAACACGCCCAATCGTGCCAGTGGGTACGATTTCCGTCCATAGGGAGAGTATAGCACAAATATGCGAATGACTTCCTGCAATGATTTTATATCGGGCATGGGTATGGGTCAAGCGAGTAAGGTCTGACAACTATGTAAGGCGGCACGGTGGAATTCATCCATTCGTTGGAGGATGGTCTCTTGACACCTGATTCTGTACCGTTTATATTCAATTTACGGTTTGATGTTTGCTCTGCTGTCGATGAAAATGCCCTGAAAGACATTCAATACGGGGATTTGTGGGATAATTTTCACCCTGGAGAACCACATGAAAGTATTATTTTACGGCGCCGGTGTATTGGGCAGTCTTTATGCCGCCCGTTTTCGCGAAGCCGGGCACGATGTGACCGTTCTGGCTCGAGGAAAACGCCTGCACGACCTGCGCAATTACGGCATCCTGTATGAAGACATCCGCGGCGGACCTCGCCACTGCACCCAGGTAAAAGTGGTGGATTTTCTTAACCCCGATGATGCCTATGATTGGGTGATTGTTATCGTCCGGCGGACACAGCTCGCCAGTGTGCTTCCTGCTCTGGCTGCCAACCGGCGCACCCCCAATGTGCTTTTTATGGTCAACAACGCCGCCGGACCAGACGAAATCCTCGCAGAACTATCCCCTGAGCGGGTGGTATTGGGGTTTCCAGGGGCGGGGGGTGTTCGGGAAGATTCGCTGGTGCGCTATATCGTCGTCCCAGGCGACATTCAATCGACCACGCTGGGTGAATTGGATGGGCGCATCAGTCCGCGGCTGCGCGATCTGGCGCAGGCGTTCGAATCCGTCGGATTTAAGACCGCCTTCTGTAAAAACATGGATGCCTGGCTGAAAACCCATGTTGCGCTCGTCAGCCCGGTTGCCAACGCCATTTATCTGGCAGACGGCAGTGTGCGGCGACTGGCGCATACGCCCGATGGGTTGGTCCTGATGGTTCGCGCGGTACGCGAAAACTTCCGTGTGCTGGATCGATTGAAGATTCCCGTCACACCCTTTAAAATTCGTTTGATTCGTCTCTTGCCGGAACCCCTGCTGGTGGCAATCCTGCGCACCGGCTTCGACACTCCAGATGCAGAATACGCCATGGAAAAGCACGCCAATATCGCCCGTGAAGACGAGATGGCGGAACTGGCAGAGGAACTGCA